>NZ_JAKEDR010000113.1 GCF_023653455.1 Paraclostridium ghonii | reverse complement strand
GCCTATTTTTAATAATTGAAACCAAATATTAACCTATCGGTTTATTAATCTCTTCGAGAATAATTTTTATCATATCTAATTAACAGAACCATAAATTTTAATTTGTAATTTATAACTAATTATTAATTTAATTATTTGCTTTCATCAAACTATCATCTAAGCCTAAATTCAGAAAATAGTTAAAATTCAAAAGTAAATAATTCCTCAATTGGAGTATTTAACTCTTTTGATATTCTCATTGCTAATTCAAGTGAAGGATTATATTTAGCACTTTCTAAACGAGCTATAGTTTCTCTTCTAACATTAACCCTATTAGCTAATTCTTCTTGAGTTAACTCCTTAAATAGACGATATTTCTTTAAATTGCTAATAAACTTTGTCATAATATTTAGTTCCCTAAATCAAATTTATAAGTTAAAAATGCCCATAAGTTTGTTGATATTGCAAAAGTAAGTGATAGTATTAATACTTGAAGTCTATAAAGTGTTAATAAATCTACTGTATATAGCCTAACTAGTGCACTTGCTAAAATTGCTAGGACAAATCCTATAGGAAATGCTATTGAACCTGCTCTACGTTTATTATAAATTAATCGCTCATCTTCATGATTTCCTAGTTTGTTCCACCAAATTTGAGAAAAATATCCAAAGAAGCCAAAATATAAAAGACCTAGTGGATCACCATTTAATTCTTTAAAACCTAAAAATCCAAAAAATGCAAAGAAAATTTGATACTTATTTAAATTTTTCATAAATAAATCTTCCTCCATCAATGTGATATATTTATATCTCTATATTACATATATATCACATTGATTTTTATATTATGACTAAATTTTAAAATTACAACCCAGAAGCTCTTTGACTTACAATAATTGAAAACTTATTAGAAGCTAGACTAGGATTAAACTATAATCTTAGTAAAAACAAGTAAATCAAATCTATTATGAAAAATATATTTAAACCAGCTAGTAAAAATGCTTTTAAAATTCATTTATCTGAATTTTAAAAGCATTTTTATTTTAATGTATTTATTATTTAGAGTCTATTATTTCTTTAGCCATTTTAATTAAATCATCTTTAGTTAAATCAGAGTCAGTTGCTAGAAATGAATAATAAACATCTCCATCTTTCCAATTTAAAGAAACTTATCATTTCATAATCTAAATAGAATTTAACAGAAGCTGAACTATTTTTAACTAATGAATAATCATTAAATAAAGTAAATTGTCTATAATAGAATCTTTTTTTACTAATTTTCTAATTTTGCATATTTAAAAATTCTATAGTACCCTCCAAATTCTATTGCGAAACAAGATAATATAATTGTAATTACAATTATATTTTGATAAGCATTTTTTAATATATAATCTACTCCAGCTATTGTTATTAAACATAGTCCTGATACTATTACATGAGTCCCCATAATACTCGCAACTTTATTATTATCATATTTTTTTGAATTTACCCAACTCACAAGATACCCCAGATTATATTTTCTAATTATTACTCCTAATACAACCCCTAAAATACCTACCATTAGGATTATTGCATCAAATACCATACTTACTCTCTCCCATTTTTCTAAAAATCAAATTAATATTACTTTTTTACATAGTTTGAGTTAAAAATTTAACTATCATTTGTTTTTCAGCTTCAGTTAGCAAATGCATATGCCCTCTACCTATCATTTCATATGTAACACAGCTAGGAAGTATCTTTTTTGCTCTTTTTAAAACATTTTTTGCTGGGAATAAACAGTCATGCTCACTTGCCATTATAAGAGTTGGCGCATCACACTTATTTATTAGCTTACCTTTTACATTTGATGGCATACCTACCTTTGTTTTTACACACTCAAAACTATTCTTTAAAATATCTAAAATATCATCATCCAAATTTTCTTCAGTAATAGACATATACAAAGCAGTTTCTTTTATATACTTTTCTTTTTTTGTAACAATATATTTTATCAATGGAATCATCATTTTAATAGAACTAATTGGAACCGCATTTTTTATCCCAGACGGAACAACTAAAACGCTTTTTTTGATTTTCTCTGGAGCTACACACATTAACTTTGCCAAAACACCACCCCCAAAAGAGCACCCAAAACAACTTATCTTTTCAAATCCTAATCCATAAATAACTTCACTTGCCCATTTTCCATAATCATAACCGTATGGTGAAAGGCTTACTTCTACACTTTTCCCAGGATGACCTATTATATCTACTGCAAATATATGAAAATCTTTAAGCAAAAACTTAAATAATAGCAAATTATATGAAGTTGTTGAATTTCCACCATGAAAAACAAGTAATGGAGTTCCATTAAAATTTCCAGTTTCGATAAGATGTGTTTTCCCAAATGAAGTATCTATAAATAAATCATTAAAATCACAATCCAGTTTCTTTAACTGCTCATTATAAAGTTTAAGCACAGCAACTTTACTGTCTACAGTCTTATAAATAGTTTTCATTTTATTTTTTCCCCCATGATATTTCTGTTTTCATTATAATTACTTAGTATTAATTTAATGTTATAATTTAAACAACATAACAATATTTAATTTTAGTATTTATAATTTAACAGTTATGTTTATAATATCACTATTAACAATATTTGTCATTTGAACAACTTTATTCTAATGAAATTAGCATATTTGTATACTTCCATTAAAAAGTTCACTATTATTTATATTTCAGTTTTAGTTAATAAACTATCTATAGTTTCATAGAATTAATATATTCAAATTATGATACAATTAAATTATAAAAGTATGGAGGGGATTTATGAGTGAAGGAGATTAGATTAAGTGATAATTCGAATCCAAATGTTGTTTTTGAGTTAAGTAAAAAATACAATTTAGGAATAGAAATACAATCATTTCATGACCCATATATATTTAAAGATAAGCCTGAGTTAAAACAAGAGTATAGATATCTACTTAAAGATTTTTACAATGGTAAATCATTACATGCCCCATTTTGGGATTTAAATATTGGTAGCAAGGTAGATGATATATATAATACCACAATTAAAATGTATAACTTAGTTTACAATACGGCACTTGAATTAGATTGCTCAGATGTAATAGTTCATAATGGATATATTCCAAATACATATTGGGAATTGGCTTGGATAAATAGAGCTACAGAACGATGGAGAAAATTTCTATTAAATAGAAATAATATAAAATTTTTTATTGAAAATCAATTTGAATTAAATAGTTCTATTATTTGTAAACTTATTGATGAAGTAAATATGGAAAATTTTAAAATGTGTTTAGATATAGGTCATGCACATGCTCATTCTAACGAATCTGTTTTAGATTGGATAAAAAATTGTGGAAATCGTATAGGATATGTTCATCTTCATAATAATAATGGTATTTTAGATGAACATAATAAAATAGATCAAGGGACTATATCTATTTTTGATGTTTTAGATAGTCTTGAATTATATGCTCCAAATGCAATTTGGTGTATTGAGACTTCTGAATCAGAGCTAGAAAGTTCATATTTACTGATAAGGAATATGTATGGAAGTGTAAATATATTTGTGTAAAAATAAATTTGGCTAAGTGTTGTTTATATAGATTATAGCAATTTCAAAGAGACCACTTTTTTAGTGGTCTCAAAAATATATGTAATTTAAAAGTTTTTAAGCAAATTAGCCATCTCTATAGCTGAAACAGCTGCATCATATCCTTTGTTTCCTGCTTTTGTTCCTGCCCTTTCTATAGCTTGTTCAATTGTGTCTGTAGTTAAAACTCCAAATATAATCGGCAACTCTTCACTAAGTGATACAGATGCAATTCCTTTAGAAGCTTCAGCACAAACATAGTCAAAATGAGGTGTTGATCCTTTTATAACAGCTCCTAAACATATGATTGCATCATACTTTTTAGACTTTGCCATCTTTTTTGCAACTAAAGGAATTTCAAAAGCTCCTGGAACCCAAGATACTTCTATATTTTCTTCCTCTACTCCATGTCTTTTCAGTCCATCTAATGCCCCACCTAATAACTTAGATACTATAAATTCATTAAATCTACCAACTATTATTCCTACCTTAATATCTTTCGCTACTAAATTACCTTCTATTGTTTTCATATACATATCTCCTTTAGTTTATATATTTTATAATTAGGCTAATAAATGCCCTAATTTTTCTTTTTTTGTTTTTAAATAGAATTCATTAATCTCATTATGATTCATTTGAATAGGAACTCTTTCTACTATCTCTATACCATGCTCGCTTAAATCATCTATCTTTCTTGGATTGTTTGTCATCAATCTAAGTTTTTTAGCTCCTAGGTCTCTAAGTATTTGAGCACCTATAAAGTATTCTCTCATATCAGCTTTAAAACCTAACTTAAGATTTGCTTCTACTGTATCTAAACCTTCATCTTGTAGGGCATATACTCTTAGTTTGTTTATTAAGCCTATCCCCCTACCTTCTTGTCTTAAATATAATAGTATTCCCTTGCCTTCTTTAGCTATTGCTTTCATAGCTTCATCGTATTGCTCTCCACAATCACATCTCTTAGAGCCAAGTGCATCACCTGTTAGACACTCTGAATGTACTCTTGTTAATACATCATCACTTGGTAAAATATCTCCCATTACTAAAGCTACATGGTGTTCTCCATTTAACTTATTTACAAAACCATACATTTTAAAATCTCCATACTTTGTTGGCATATTTGTTTCTACAACTCTTTCTACATGGCATTCTTTACTTTTTCTATATTCAACTAAGTCTTTTATAGTTATAATTTTAAGATTATGTATACTTGCAAATTTAATTAATTCATTAGTTCTAGCCATAGTTCCATCATCATTCATAATTTCGCATATTACTCCTCCTGGTTTTAAGCCTGCTAATTTAGATAAATCAACTGCAGCTTCTGTATGACCATTTCTAACTAAAACTCCTCCTTTTTTAGCTCTTAATGGAAATATATGACCGGGTCTCCTAAAATCATTAGGAACTGAATCTTTTTCTAAAACTTTTTGTATTGTTAAGGCTCTTTCATAAGCTGATATTCCTGTAGTTGTATCTACATGATCTATACTTACAGTAAATGCAGTTTCATGGTTATCTGTATTTTCTTTTACCATTTGATGTATGTCTAAACTATTTAAAAGTTCTTCTTCTAGTGGCATGCATATAAGACCTCTTCCATAAGTCGCCATAAAGTTTATAGCTTCAGGAGTTACCTTTTCTGCTGCCATTAATAAATCACCTTCATTTTCTCTATCTTCATCATCTATTACTACAACTATTTTTCCTTCTTTTATATCCTCTATTGCTTCTTCAATACTATTAAACATAAACATTTTGCTTCCTCCAATACTATTTTTTAGAAAAATCCATTTTCTTTTAGAAAATCTTCACTTATAGAACTCCTTTCTTTTTTATTTAATTTATTAATTCCTAATAATTTTTCTACATACTTTCCTATTACATCACATTCTAAATTTACGCTGTCTCCCACGTTTTTACTTAATAATATAGTTTTTTGTAAAGTGTGTGGTATTATGGAAACCTTAAATATATCCTCATCTACATATGCTACTGTTAAACTTATTCCATCAATTGCTATAGATCCTTTGTAAACAATGTACTTAAGTACATCTCTCGAAGTTTTTACACTTACCCATATTGCATTATCTTCTTTTTTTAGAGAAGTTATATATCCTATACCATCTATATGACCACTAACCAAATGCCCTCCTAATCGAGTGTTTAAACTTAATGCTCTTTCTAGATTTACTTTACTTCCTATATTTAAAGTTTTAAAATTACTTTTTCTAATAGTTTCTGCCATAACATCTGCTTCAAAAGTATCTTTGTTTATATTAGTAACAGTTAAACATACTCCATTTGTACAAATGCTATCTCCTATTTCAGTTTTTTCTAGTACCTTACTACAACCAATAATAAGTTTAGATGATTTAATTCCACTTTTTATAGATTTTATAATACCGATTTCCTCAACTATTCCTGTAAACAATTAAGCCTCACTTCCCTTCAAGTATCCCTCTATTAAAATATCTGAGCCTATAGTTTTATAATCCATTTTACTAAGTCTAAATGCTTCACTTAAGTGACGTATTCCGCTTCCACCAATAGGTGTTTTTGAATCTTCACCTCCTATTAATATAGGAGCTATATATACTTGCATTTTATCTACTATATTTTCATTTATTGCTGCAAAATTTAATTTAGATCCTCCTTCTATGAGAATACTATCTATATTTAATTCTCCCAATTTAATTATCATATCTTCTAAATCAACCAAATTATCCTTTGAATTAACGATTAATATTTCAACTCCATTTTCTTTTAATAAATTTATTGAGTTAATATTTGCTTTTTTTGTGGTTACTATAATTGTTCTAATTAAGTTTGAGCTAGATACAATTTTTGAATTTATTGGAATTTTAAGTGTGGTATCTACAATGATTCTTATTGGATTTTTACCATTTTCTAATCTACAATTTAACATTGGATCATCCTTTATCACTGTATTTATTCCAACTAAAATTCCCATTACTTCACTTCTCAGTTTATGTACGCATTTCCTTGATTCTTCACAGCTTATCCACTTAGATTCACCTGTAGTTGTTGCTATTTTTCCATCTAAGCTCATTGCAACCTTCATAACTACAAATGGCTTTTTATGTATTATATATTTCATAAAAACTTCATTTAATTTTTTATTTTCTTCATCTAAAACTCCAACTTCAACTTCAATTCCTGCATCTAAAAGCTTTTTTACTCCATTGCCTCTTACTAAAGGATTAGGATCTACAGAAGCTATAACAACTTTACTTATTTTATTTTCTATTATCTTTTCTACACAAGGTGGAGTTTTTCCAAAATGAGAGCAAGGCTCTAAATTTACATACATAGTTGATCCATCTAAACTTTCAATTGAACTTTCAATTGCATTTATCTCTGCATGTTTGCCACCATACTCTTTGTGGTATCCCTTCCCTATAATCTTGTTGTTTTTAACTATAATTGCTCCTACCATAGGGTTAGGGTTTACTTTTCCTACACCTTGTTTTGCAAGTTTAATTGCTAAGTCCATGTAATACTCGTCCATTTTTTCTCCTTTCATTTTCTCATTTGTATGAAAGAAAATAATAACAAAAAGCCCTAAGTTAAAAACTCAGGGCTTTTTTTATATATAAAAAACACACTTATTATATTAATTAAAAAAGCTCTGAAATATAGAATATTTCAGAGCTTACAAATCAAAATAATAGTATACGATTATATACATTATCACAAACTATCTTCTTTCATCCAGACTTTACTGTCGGCTTCGGAATTTAACCGAATCATGCCATTTATGGCTCGCGGGCTTTACCGCCGGTAGGGAATTTCACCCTGCCCTGAAGATTATTTAATTCTAATTAAATAATAATCTTTTAATATATAATTGTCAATATATAAAAACTAATTTTTTAATTAAAAGACTTGTGTATATATATATTACTATCTATAACTTTTTTATTTTTTACTAAGTTTATCTTATAATCTTTAGAGAAATTATATTTTTTGTTCTTTATAATCCTTATATCTTTAGAGTAGGTGTCACTAGCTATATTTACTATATTTAAACTAAAACTTTCTTCATTTGTAGTTGATAACAACTCTATTATTTTTCTTTGACTAAAAGTGGAACATATTTCTCCTTTATCAATAAATATAATGTACTTTCCTCTACATTCTTTCAATCCAATGTCAATTTGCTTATTCTTATTTTTAGAGTAAATTATTTGTGCTCCTATGTTTTTTAAATTACATAAATTTAGATTGTTATTGGAAGTTAGAATAACGAAATTGGATACTATTTCATTAAAACTCTTTACGGTTTCTGTTAGGTTTTCAACATCCTCATTTATAAACATTAGAGCACTTAACAAATTCCCACTATAAATACTTGCATCTTTAAGTTTTTTTTTCATTTCATGTATGTCGTAGATATTTTCAAAATTATTGTTTGGGTATAGGTAGTTATTCTCTACTAGGCAATCAGTATATTTATTTAAACTTTCTAATGCTCTGCTTATCTTCCCACATTCAATATGAGCCAAACACTCCATAAAATATAAGTCTTTAAAATTTGGAGTTGTTGTTTTTACTTTTTCTATAAATTTTAACTCCTTATAAAATTGTTTAACATTTGAGTAAGCTTTAACTGTATTTAATATTAAATATGGATAAAACACATAATTGTATTTCATATCCATAACATTCATAGATTTTTCATATGACTCTATAGCTCTGTTAAAATCAGTTATTCTAGCATACTCATTGCCTAAAACATAATAATAATAAGCATCTTTTTCCTCTTCAGTATATGTATTTAAAATACCAATATTTCTTTTATATTTCTCTTCTATATTTACCTTGTTCGGGTCATATCCATAATGATATATTTTAATATCTATATTCTCAATGCAGTTTTCTTTATTATATTTTTGTATACAGTTAGCTATTTGCTCATGTACCTTCCCCCTAAATCTATAGTTTTTCTTATTTTTAAATAGCCTAAAAACTACATATTCCCCTACTTCATTTTCATTAATTATATTTATTAATTTTAAAAAATACCCCTCTGCTAATTTGCTTTTACTTAACATTAATTTCAGTTTTTCTAAATCTACACTTGATAATTCTTCATCTGCATCTAAAAATAATATATAATCTTTAGTGGCATAATCTAGTGATATATTTCTAGCTTCACTAAAGTCATTATTCCATTTATGCTTTATTATCTTAGAATCGTATTGGTTACATATATCTAAAGTCTCATCATCTGATCCTGTATCTACAATTACAATTTCATCTGCTATTTTATATATACTTTCTAAACAACGTTTAATATTTTTTTCTTCATTTTTTACTATCATACAAACACTCAAACTTTTCAAAATATCCACTCCCAATTATAAATTTAACAAAAAAGGTCTACCATAATTAATATGATAAACCTCTAAAATTTATAAAACTTTCCTTATCTTAGCTTAAAACAATTTAGATTACTAGGATACAGTTATTTTTATTGTATATTTATTACAAAGTTAGCTAACAGATCCAAGTTTTATATTTTTATATAAATGATCCTACACAAAGCAATGCCATTGATAGTACCATGATTATTCCAACTAATGGCATAACAAATTTCAACCATTTATCGTAAGTTACATTTATCATAGCAAGTGATGCTAATATTAATCCAGTCGGTGTTATAATACCTATTAACCCTTGCCCAAACATGTATATTGTTACTATTATATCTCTGTTGACACCGACTACATCTGCTAAAGGTGCCATTATAGGCATTGATAAAACTGCAAGTCCTGAAGACGAGTTTATAAAGAATCCTAATATTATATAAACTATATACATTACTCCAGAGAAGGCTATTCCACTCATGCTAGATACAACACTATTTAATGAATATAAAATAGTATCACTTATAAGCCCCCCATCCATTATTATTGTAACTCCTCTAGCAAGTGCTACAGTAAGAGCTACCCCTAATAAGTCAGCGGCTCCTTGTACGAAATTTGATACAAATTCACCTTCTTTTTGTTTTGACAATGGAACTATAATAAATGTAACCGCAAAGAATAATGCTGTCATTTCCATGAACCACCAACCTAATTCTTTAACTCCATAAATCATTACAAGAAAAGATAACCCAAATATTAATAATATTAATTTTTTTCTAAGTGTAAATTCTACTCCATCTTTATCATCTTTAGTAGATAAAAATCTTTTCTCTATTTCTTCTTTTTGTAAATAGATTAAAGACTTTGTAGGATCTTTCTTTACTTTTTCCCCATATCTAATTATATATATTAAAGTAGCTATAAGGGTTATAACTAATGCTAATATTCTAAGAGGCATACCCTCTGTAAAACTTACTCCAGCTATATTTGAAGCTATTATAGTTGAAAATGGGTTTACTGTAGCTGCCATTGTCCCTATACATGATCCTAAAAATATCGTAGCAATCGCAACTATTGCATCATATCCAGCTGCTATAAATATAGGAACAACTATAGGATAAAAGGCTATTGTTTCTTCTGCTAATCCAAATGTAGTACCACCTAGTGCAACCAGTGATGCTATAATAATAATCATCCATTTTTCTTTTCCTTTTAATGATTTAGATAACGCATTTATCCCTGCTGTAAATGCACCTGTACTATTTATAACCCCAACTAATCCTCCTATAACTAATACGAAGGCTATTATGTCAATAGAATCATATAACCCCTGTATAGGAGCTTTTAAAAATGTTGTTATAGCTCCAAAAACTGTTGTGTTTTCTTTTTCTAATTCTTCATATGTATTTGGTAATGCAACTGGCTTTGAAATAGCTCCACTAGTAAACTGTTTTAAGTTTACATTTACGCCTAATTTATTTAGAGTTTCCTGGGTTGCATCATATTGATTAGATTCTCCATTTGCAAGGTTCACAATAAATTTTGAGCTATCCTCATCATAGCTAAGCTTTGCATATTTTCCTGATGGGATTATATAAGTTAACCCCATAACTACAAGCATCACAATTAAAATTACAGTATATGCTGTAGGAAATGTAAATTTTTTTTTATTTATCATAAAATTACCTCCTGACTATCATTAATAAAATAATATGATGCATTTGGTAAATTTAAAACAATATTATTTTATTTCTAAATTTTTCAAATATTCACCAAGTAATTCCACACTAAAAAATAACTGCAATATATGCAGTTATTATATATATTTTTTTTAAAAAAATATCTTAGTTTATTGTTTTAATGGAGTTTTGAGCTTGATCGTATTATTATTTTTTTAACCTATTTACCCAACCGCCAGCTCTATACTGAATATAACCATAACTTATCTACCCACTTTATAGTAGTATTATTA
>NZ_JAKEDR010000112.1 GCF_023653455.1 Paraclostridium ghonii | reverse complement strand
ATCTATAGGGTCAATTTTACCTATAATTAAGCACAAAGAAAAAGAATATGATGCATTTTCAAATATAATAAAGTGTCTAAAACCCATAAGTATATTTTTTACACTTATAATATTTTCAAAAATTGAATTCAAAGGATATAATAATACAAGTTTGTTATTTATGAGAGATTTTCTATTAAAATCGATTATATTATTATCATTAAGTTCTTTGTTTTTACCTCTTATAACTGATTATGGATTGTTAGAAATTGTAGAAGCATATTTTCAAAAATATACTAAAAAGACATTGAAAATAAGTGGGAAGTGTATAGTAAATATATTAGTTTATTTATTCGTAGATATATTTAGTGGAATGTTTATGACGAATTATTTATATAAAAATGGGAAACTAAGACATAGCGAGGCTTGTATAATAATATCTTGTTTTTCTTTTACGAGTATTTTAAATTGCTATTATATAGGAGACGAGTTAAATTTAAAATCTATAGAATTTACAACTTTTATGGTTATAGGTTTATCTTTATTTGTAAATTTTTTAGTATGTAGACTATGGCCATTAAAAGTTAAGAAAAAATCTTACTTATATAAAAGTTCATATAAAGAGTGTGGATTTAAAAAAGATAAATTTAAAAATGCAATAAAGCAATATTTATCTAATAAAAGAAATAATAAATTAATATTTTCTATGTTTGAAAACTTTAAAGAATCATTTAATATAATTATGACAATATTACCAAATTTAGTTATAATTATATTTGTAGGGGAATTTTTAATAAATAATACTGGATTAGTTAGTGCAATCAGCCAAATTACTTACCCTGTTATAGAACTGCTTAAATTACCATCAAAAGCTAAAATAAGTGAAGTTTTATGCTTAGGTATGTTTAATGGAGGAAGGTATATAGAATTTATAAATAATGATATAAAAGATATATCGTCTCTTATAATATTTATAATATCTATTGTACAAACAATATCAATAAGCACTAATATAGTATATATAGATAATACAGATATTCCAATTAAAAAGATAGAACTTTTAATAATTGGAATAGAAAAAATATTAATAACCCTGATAATAATATCTTTATTTTACTATTTAATTATATGGAATTTATAAAAATAGGGAGGTTTATGTTATGGAATATAAATCTGAGTTAGTAAAAAAATATTTAAATGAAGTGTTAAATATACCAAGTCCTTCTGGATATACTCAAAACATAATGGAGTATATACAAGGCGTTTTAAAAACTTTAAATGTAGGCTATAAGATTACAAATAAAGGGGCTGTAGTTGCTACAATAGTAGGGGATGATAATGAATACCAAAAAACTTTATCTTGCCATGTAGACACACTGGGGGCTATGGTTAAAGAAGTTAAAGAAAATGGAAGGTTAGCATTAACTCAAGTTGGTGGATACATGATGACATCAGTTGAAGGTGAGTGTTGCAAAATACATACAAGGGGTCAAAAGATTTACGAAGGAACTATACAAACTATAAAACCATCTGTTCATATACATTCAGACTGCAGAGAACTTCAAAGGGTTCCAGCTAACTATGAAGTAGTAATAGATGAGCAAGTTTGTTCAAAAGAAGACACTCAAGAACTTGGAATAGAGGTAGGAGATTTTATATCTTTTGATCCAAGATTTAAAATAACTGACTCTGGATTTGTGAAATCTAGACATCTAGATGATAAAGCTTCAGTTGCTGCAGCTTTATATGTTATAGAATATTTAAAACTTGTTGGGATAAAACCAAAAAACACTATAAACTTTTTCTTCAGTAATTATGAAGAGGTTGGGCATGGATCATCAGCATCTGTACCAGAAAAAACTAGAGAATTTATAGCTATAGATATGGGATGTCCAGGTGAAGGACAAAATTCAACTGAATATGATGTATGTATATGTGCAAAAGATTCAGGAGGACCATACGATTATGAATTAACTACTAGACTTATAAATATAGCTAAAAATAATAATATAGGATATAAAGTTGATACATACCCTAATTATGGATCAGATGCAGGTGCTATGTTAAAAGCTGGATACGATGTTAAGACAGCTTTAATAGGAGCTGGAATATTTGCATCTCATGGCTATGAAAGAACTAATTTAGAATCTATTATAGAGACTATAAAATTAATAATAGAATACGTTAAGTAATAAAAGTAATAAAAAAGACGAACTTTTTGGAGGGGTTGCATGATAATAATACCTAATTTACTTCCATACAGGCATAAAAGCGTGCCTGTAAATGTCAGTTAAATTAGGTATTATTACCATGCTATACTGAAAAGTTCTTCTTTTTTTGAAAATATGAGAAGTTGGAGGAAAAGATGAAAAAATTTAACAAGGTATTGTGTAACACACAGTACTGTGCTAATATATAAATATGAAGATGATTAAACAAAGTACTATATAAAGCAAAGTAGTTACATTATAGAAAGGATGGAGTAAATGAATACACAATTCAAAAAAGGTGTTTTAGAAATATGTGTTCTAGCTCTTATATCTAAAAAAGATATGTATGGATATGAAATAGTTCAAAATATTTCTAAGGTTATAGAAGTAAATGAGGGAACTATATATCCGTTGTTAAGACGATTAACTAAAGAGGCGTATTTTGAGACATATATACTAGAATCAAGTGAAGGCCCTGCTAGAAAGTATTATAAGATAACTGAGTTAGGAAAAGAAAACCTAATAAATTTAATAAAAGAATGGAAAAATTTCACTAATGCAGTAGATTATCTAATAAATTTAGATTAAGGAGGTATTAAGATTGAATAAAAGAGAATTTTTAGAGATATTAAAAGACTATTTATCTAACCATTTTTCTGCTGATGAGGTTAATGATATATTAAGAGATTATGAAGAATACTTTATAGATGGAGAGATAGAAGGTAAGAGTGATTTGCAAATTATAGAGTCTTTAGGCTCGCCAAAGTCTATAGTTAGAGATTTAGTAGATGAGATGAAAGAAAGTAAACTGAATGATAGCAATAAAAGATTTGATAAAATTTATGATAGCTTAAATAAAGTAAAGTTAAAAGTAAAAGACAGTTATTATAAAACAAAAGAGATTATAAATAATAAATTAACTCCAAATTTAAAAAATGATAATGATGGATTATCAACTAAGCTTATTAAAGCTCTATTAGCTTGTTTAAGCTTGGGATTAATGTTTGGATGGATTTTATTTATATTAATGATGGTAAGTGGAGGATTAACATTAATAGCATTGAATATAGCTTTTGTAGTTTTATTAGGAACTTCTGGGCCGTTGTTTGTATTAGATAAATCTATAGCATCACTTATAATATTTGCTAGTCTAGGGATTTTAGGATTTGATATAATAGTAATTCAAGTTTACTTATATATAATTAAACTAGGAAAGAATATATATAAACAATATATAAATTGGTTAAAAAATAAGAAAAAATATATACAGGCAAAAGAAAAAATGAATTATAAAGGAGATGATATAGATGAATAAAAAATTAACTATATTTGCAGTTGCATTGATTGTTATAGGTACTGTAGGAACTATATCATCATCAATATCTGCAGTGCCATTTTTAACTAATTATATAAATGAATATGTAAACAAAGCTAGAGAAGAAGTAAAAATATATGAAAAAAAGGTTGATGTGAGCAAACTAGATATAGAAACTAATAATACAAATGTGGAAGTTAAGAAAAGCAATTCTGATAAGTTAAAAATAACACAGATAGGGAATTTTAACGACAATGCATACACAATAGATAATAAAGATAATACTTTATCTATAAAGGAAGAAGATAGACCAATAAATATGGAAGTTCAAAGTTTTGGGGATGCTTTAATAAAGAAGATGAATTTAGGTGAAAATAAAATAGTAATATATGTTCCTAATAATGTAGATATACAAGTATCAACTAAAGGTGGAGAATTAATATTAAAAGATAAATCTATATTACAAAAACAATTGTTTTTTAATACTGAGTATGGACAAATTGTATTACCTAAAGAAATTAAAAATTTAGAAAATTTAACTATAAGTTCAAATGGAAGTATCAACTTAAAATCTAGTGAAATACTTGGAATAAAAAATATAAATATAAGCACTACTTCAGATGTATATTTACAATCTATGCCTGATGATGTATTTATTGAAAATGTAGAAAACTTTATACCAGATTCATTCAATATAATAGCAACAAGGTATGCAGGAACTATAAATATTGAATCTAGTATACCCGTTGCTAAAAAACTAAATATAGATAATAAAAATGGAATTACTTATTTAAATTTACCTACAGATTATTACAATACAGAATTTAATTTAAATGCATCGCAAAATATAAATTTTGAAGATGAAAATTATAAAAATAAAGAACCTATGAAAAAATTTAATGGAAGTTTAAAACAACATAAGGAAAATGAATTTAAATATAATGTAGATGCTAAATCACAAGAAATAAATATAGGTATTAATAAATAAAAGGAGCTTAAAAAGCTCCTTTTTTATTAATTATAAGAGTTAAAGTCAGACTTACTTGATAAGTAAGTAGCCATAGCTAACATTCCAACTCCCAATGTGAATTTTGCTTGTTGCTTAACTGCAAATTTAGCAACTGGTACAGTCACCTTTCTTGTTTTAGGACTAACTAAACTAAGACCTGTTAAAACTGTAGCTGAAACGGCTGTAGCTGTTACTACAGGATGCTCTTTAGCATAATCCTTTATATAGTCAACTGTAGTCTTTGGTTCATCAAAACACTCAAAACTTGTACCACAGCAACATTCATCATAGGAATAGTCTACTTCAGATTCATATTTGTCTTTTTTTTTAACATATTCTCTACATCTTCAGCCATATCATTACTTTTATCAACTACATCATGTGCAACATCATTAGCTTTTGATAAAAATTCATTAGCCTTTTTTTCAGCTTGTTCTATATATTCTTGTCCTTTTTTAGTATAATCATCAATTTGATTATTCATTTTATTATTATTCAAATTAATCACTCCAATCAACTATAATTTAGTGTTTTGATATAAATTTTTGATACATTTATATCTTATGCAATAAAAGATATTTTATAGGTAAGAAAAAAATAAATTTAAAGGTAATTTTTGTATATATTTTAGACATTATTAGTAACCACAAAAAGATACTTTCATATAATTATTAGTAAGCATATTAATTTGCTTAGTTAAAATAAAATACAACAAAGGGGTTTTGACTAGCTATGAGTACAATGAGAAAAAAGAAAAAATGTTATAATAGCTGTTCTGCACATATAGGATGTAATCAAAAAAAAGAAAAAGAAAGCTATTGTGAACCATGTAAAAAACCAGTTTATAAAAAATGTGAGCCGGTAAATAAACTAGAATCATCTTGCTGTCCTCCAGGACCATGTGAAGATTGTGAAATAAAATTTGATGATACATGCTCAAAATTAGCTCAAGAAGCAGAAAGACTATTTAAAAAAGCATTAGACTCTGAGTGTTTAGCTGTTGAATCATATGAAGAAGCTAAAGGATTTGATAAAAAGGCTAAAGATTTGGAGGCTAAAGCTAAAAGGTTAGCTAAAGAATCTATGGAAAATGAAACAGAAGCTGAAAGACTTAGAAAGCAAGCAAATCAACTTTTATGTAAATCTGAAGATCTTTGTTCAAAGGCAAAATGTTTATACAAAGAAGCAGAACAAGCAGGTAATGAAGCAGAAAAATATTGTGAAAAAGCTAAATGTTTATATGAAAGAGCTCAAAATGAAAATGAACAAGCAAAATGTTTATACTCTCAAGCTATGCAGTGTGATGAAAAAGCTATGAAGTGCTATAAAGTTGCTGGAGAAAAAGTAAAAGAATATGAAGATAAATCTAAAAAATGCGAAAACATGATGAAGAAATGTCAAGATAAGATTGCTGGATGTTATGATATGGAATCTTGTAAGCCAAACAAAAAATCTTGCTATGTAGATTTAGGACTAGAAGAACCATGTAAAGAAAAAAAATCATGTAATCCATGCAAACCATGTAAAGAAAAAAAATCAATGTGGACTTGCGAACCTAAGTATGTAAGTCCAACATATTGTAAACCTAAAAAAGAGATGAAAGCATCATGTGGATGTGAACATGAATTATGGAATTCACATCATAATGAAGAGTACTGTAATTTAGACGATATTATGTTAATAAAGGAAGAAGGAACAGGTCTATATATAAATCCTATATACAATATGGAACCAATGCAATATATGGGTGAATTTGCTAATAAATATCCGTCAATGGAAGAACCATACATGTATATGGAAAATATGGGAATGGAAGAAATGCAAGATATGTGGATGAATTACTATATGTATATGCAAAATATGATGCAAAGTATGATGTATAATTTGGAAGATTAATTAAATAAAAAAATCAAAGCTCATAGTTAAATGCTATGAGCTTTGATTTTTTAATCCTTAGTAAATTATATTTAATCCTGAACTGTGGATAAATATAATTTGCAATTCATAAACTAGAGCAACGGACCGTTTTCTTAAGGTTGTTGGCGACATGAAGTGGTTCGCAGACGTAGTCGCTCAAGCGAAGCGAATTTTTTATTATTTTATTTAGTTAACTCAGATTCTATTTGCTTATATAAGTTTTCCATCATTGTATTAAAATTCCTATTTGCATACATATAATTAGAAACTAGAGGATGGTTAAAAAATTTATCATAATCTCTATTTAGCTGACTTATTTTCTTTGAAGCATCTTCTATTTTATATCTAGAATATATATGGTTTTTTCTTTTAACATACTCATCAAATTGTTTTTTTAAGGATGAATCTCTATCAAGTTCTTTTTTTGCTTTATTCATGGATTTAAATTCATTAGTACTTCTTATGCATAATGCTAAATCCTTTGCTTTATCATTGATATTCATAATAGTTCCCCCTTTTAAAATAATTATAAGTAACACTTAATATATATTTTATAAAAATAAATGATAAGTGTTACTTGATTTAAAAATTAATGTGTAGCAAATTTAACATTTATGAATAATATATATTATGAATTATAAAGACTTATAAGAACTTTGCAACGTGGAAAAAGAGACCTTTATTTCAAAGGTCTCTTTTATATTACATTAGTTATAATGTCGTTGTTTATGAAATTTTCATTTTCGTCACAAGGAAATAAATCTTTTAAAAATATATTTCTTAAAATGCCATATTCATTTTCTTGTTGAGTTTTAAATTCAAATGCTTTGCTTAAAATATTATTTATACTGTGTAGATTATCAACAGCAGCTACAGTTAGTATATATTTTTTACGTTGAGATTTAGCTATATCTATTCTTAAATCAAGTAATTTGCTTTGAAGTGCGTTTCCTCTGTACATAGGATGAACCATAACAAACCCCGATATATAAGTGTTTTTAAAGTCTTCTATAGAAACTCCTAAAGAAGATAAAAGTTCTAAATCTTTTATGCTAGGGACATCACAAAGTGCACAAGCAATAAGATCTAAACCTACATAACAACCAATTATAAATCCACCATTATCGATTGTTTTTTTTAATGAGGCATGATCTCTATTTTTTAGCCAATTTTTATTATCCATGGAATTACTTACTTCTTCATGGAGTTTTGAGATATCACCAAAATTTTCCTCACTTAAAAAACGAAAATTTGCATATATATTATTAGTAAGAACATTATTTACTTTAGACAGTTTCATTTTTGTTAGCAACTGAGCACCTCTTTCCTTTAATTTTAATGTTAGACAATTATATCATAAATTTAATCATATTTGGCTAAAAAAATGTAAAAACTATGTAAAATATTATAATAGCTTTGAAATACTCTATATTCTTAAGATTAAGTCTATTATTTGATAGGAGGAACAAATTTGAGCATAAAAAACAAAAATGACAAAAAAATAAGGAGAATATTAGTATTAGCAAGTATTTGCATTATTACTACACTTATTTTAAATAACAAACAAGAATTAAAGTTAGATGCATTTATAAAAGGGAATGAAACTATAAAAATAAAACAAGAACCAGAAAATGAAAAATTTCAACTTTTACTTGAAAATTTATTCGATCACAGAAATAAGGCTATATTAACTAAAAATGATAATGTTTTAAAAAAATTATATGATGTAGATCATAAATTTGGATTATGGGCTTATGAGCAAGAAGTTACCAAAATGAAATATTTAGAAAATTGGTCATATAAGCAAGGTGTCAAGTTTAATGATATAAAAACTAGAGTAAGAGTTAGTAAAGTAAAAGAAAAAGAAAAAAATTTGTATGGAATTATATGTTCAGTATCAACTGAATACAATTATTCTTATGAAAATCAATTAGATACTAAAAATATGTTTAGAATAGGAACATATCACTATCTCAATATGAGGATTGTAGATGATGAATATATAATTACTAAAGAGTGGTATACAGACCCATTTGCAGATTCACTTCATCTAGATAATATAAAGTCTGATGATATTAGAAATTATATAATATCACAAGAAAAAAAGGATTTGAACTTAACAAATGAACAGCTTAGCGCAATAGAGTATGCACATAAATATTGTGGAGCAGCAGCAGATGAAGAACACGGAATGAAGTTCAATTCTAAGTATAAAGACTTTAACCCAGATGGAGGCGACTGTGCAAACTATGCATCTCAGATTATGTTTGAAAGTGGAAGATTTAAGAAAAATGGTACATGGAACTATGAAGGTACAGATGGAACAAAAGCATGGGTCAATGCTCAAGGTTTTAAAAACTACTTAATATATAGTGGTAGAGGTTCTTTAATAGGAAAAGGATCATATGAAGATGTGTACAAGTTTGCATATAATATGACTCCTGGCGATATAGTTGCTTATGAAAAAGGGGGCAGAATAACACATGTATCTACAGTTACAGGCGTAGATTCTAAAGGATATCCACTTGTTACATGTCACAATACTGATAGATTATTAGTACCTTGGGATTTGGGTTGGAGTGATAAATCAATAAAATTTCACTTAATAAAAGTTAATTATTAATATTGTTTTAAAAGCTATTTTTATATAATTAAAAATAGCTTTTTTTTAGCGACATTAAGTGGTTCGAAGACGTAGTCGCTCAAGTGAATCTAATTTTTTAATTAGAAATAAAATCTAATTTATTCAAATCTTATTAAATATATGATAGAATATGGATAGATGTATTTTAAAGTTTATACTGCTTAGTAGGAGGTGTAGTATTTGAATATACTATTTTTTATAACACCCAAAAGTGAAGTAGCATATATATATGATGACTATACAATGAGACAGGCATTAGAGAAAATGGAGTATCATAGATATTCTGCTATACCTATTATAAATCGTGAAGGTGAGTATGTGGGTACTATTACAGAGGGGGATCTACTATGGTATTTAAAGAATGATTTAAACTTGGAATTAAAAGCCATAGAAAATGTATATGTAAGCTATATAAAAAGGAGAATGGACAATAAACCTGTATCTATAAATGCAAATATAGAAGATTTGATATCTAAATCTATGAACCAAAACTTTGTTCCAGTTATAGATGATCAAAATATTTTTATAGGGATAATAAAAAGAAGAGATATAATCGGATATTGTTACAATAAAATAACTAATAATAAAAAAGATAACTAATGTTTGAACATTAGTTATCTTTTTATTATTAGTCGTTTAATTTTACTATATTGTTATACTTAGTTTTTAAGTCATTTATTTTTGAAGAGTAAACTTCATTTTGTTTTTGGTACATTAAACTCTTAGCTATTTCATCTTTAACTTCATCAAGTTCAGATTGACCACCTTCTTGTCTATCTTCAACTTTTATTAAGTGATATCCGAATTGAGTTTTAATAGGGCCTCTTACTTCACCTCTGCTCATATTGAATACAGCTTCCTCAAACTCAGGAACCATTTGACCTCTAGGGAAACTACCTAAATCTCCATCTGCGTCTTTAGAAGGGCAAGAAGAATGTTCTCTAGCTGCTTCTTCAAATGATACTTCGCTGTTGTTTATTTTATTTAATAAGTCATTAGCTTTATCTTCTGTGTCAACTAATATATGTTTAGCAGATGCTGTTTCTGGCTTAACAAATTTATCTTTGTTAGCTTCATAAAAATTAGCTACTTCATCATCATTTAACTTAACAGATGTTAAAACTCTGTTTATAGAATATTGCTTTAACATATTTTCTTCTATTCTTTTCATTTCAGATTTGAAATTTTCATCGTTATGTAAATTTTCTTCTTTAGCTTCAATGTAGAATAATTCTTGGTTAACTAAGTCTTCTAGTAATCTTTGCTTACCTTCTTCTGTATTAAACTGCATAGCTTGGTATGGGTCTAAGCTTTTTAAAGCGTTTTCGATATCGATATTAGTTATTTCTTTTTCACCAATAGTGGCTAAAACTTTTTTTTCCATTATATTAACTCCTTTTTAATTTTTATTAATAGTATTTACTACTAAGATAAATAATATCAAAAAATACTAAATATGTCTAATATTTCAAAAGATTAATATCTAAGGAACATAAATAGCATTAAGGCGGATGCAAGCATTCCAACTACACCCTCTTCAAGCTTATATTTATAAACTTTCAATATAGATATATACATATATATAAATAAAAAAGACAGTTTAACTAAAAACCATAAAATACTAATAGGAAGTATATAGTAGCTTAAAGTTGCAAATAAAAAAGATAAAAGAGTTGCCAATTTATAAAAAATTTCTATTTTCTCTTCTCGATTATTTGAAACTTTCATGTAAATTATGTAACTAGCAATATATAATACGCAAACTGAACTATATGTAATAAATAAATATATTGCTATTTTGTTAAACTTATAATCTGTAAGTATTATTCCTATAAACCAAAACATAACCCAAAAGACAAGGAATAAAAATTTAAATATATTATTAAATGAATTTAGTTTATTATTTTTACACATATAACTCATACGCATCACATCCTAAAAGTTAATCTTATAGAT
>NZ_JAKEDR010000111.1 GCF_023653455.1 Paraclostridium ghonii | reverse complement strand
AAATAATAGATAGGATTTTAATATTTTTTAATCATTAGGAAATTACATTTAATTCTAAACTGTGGATAAATGTAATTTCCTGAGGATTAAATTTGAGTAACGTACCTATTTTTTAATGTCGTTGGAGATATGAGTGAATCGGATTTTTTTATTTTGGAAGGTTTAAACCACCTTTTTATTTGAAAAATTATAGAAATTAAGTATATAATTTATAATAGGGATAAAACATAAAAATGCATAAAAAAACTAAAAATGCCTAAAAAGTTTAAAAAATAAAGTATAAATATAAAGATTTATACTAAAAATATACTTTTTAAAAAAGTTTAAAAATATTAAAATTATGTGTTGCCTGTTACGTAACGTAACCTTGTAGAATGTAATTAGGCAATGAAGTTGGGGGAGATATAATGAAGGATGAAAGATTATATACTACAGGTGAATTTGCCAAAATGGCAGGAGTGACTATAAGAACTATAAGGTATTATGACAATAAGGGAATTTTAAAAGCATCACATCATAATGAACTAGGTCACAGATTGTACTCGAATAACGATTTCATAAAGTTAAAAAAGATTCTAGCTTTAAAATATCTAGGATTATCTCTAGATGAAGTAATGAGTATAGAATTACACAGTTTTGGGAAAGATGAGATGGTTAATTCATTTAACTTACAAAAAAATATTATTAGGAACAAAATAAACCATATGAAAACGGTTTTAAACATTATGGAGGAAGCTGAAACTAGCATTATAAATGACGAATGTCTAGACTGGGAAAAAACTATAGACATAATTAAGATATTGGAAAATGAAAACCAGTTACTTCAACAATATATAGATTCGTCTAACTTAAATGCTAACGTTAAACTTCAAGATAGATTTGGTTCTAATAAAAAAGGTTGGTACAGCTGGGTTTTTAGTAATTTGAAATTCAAAAAAAATTACAAGGTTTTAGAAATTGGATGTGGAAATGGAGCTTTATGGGCTAAAAATATTGACTCTTTAAAAAAAAGTGTAAGTATAACATTAACTGATATATGCCAAGATATGATTGATGATGCAAACTATAATCTTGGGAAATATGACCACAAATTCAATTTTAAAATAGTAAATCCAAGTGATATACCTTTTAAAGATGAAAGTTTTGATGTAGTAATTGCCAATCACGTATTGTTTTATATGAAAGATTTGAGCAAAGTATTATCTGAAATCAAAAGAGTTTTAAAGTTAGGAGGACAATTTTACTGTTCTACTATTGATGATAGACATATGAAAGAATTAGAAGAGCTTATGCTAGGATTTAATAGTAATATGAAAATCTCAGAGGAAAAGCTTTCTGAAAAATTTGGATTAAATAATGGCGAAAATATATTAAAAGACTATTTTAGCGATATTCAAAGGTATTGTTATAAGGATAAATTAATAATAAATGATACAAAAGCTATATTAGAATACATATATACAATTCCAGGTGATATTTTAGAAGTAGTCGACACAAAGAAAAAAGAGTTTGAAAGTTATATCGATGAAAATATAAGGAAAAATAAAGAAATCCATATAACAAATAGCCATGTATTATTTAAAAGTATAAAAGTTTAACTTAAGGTTTTAATAAATTTATATTATTTTAGAAATATAATATAAGTTTTTAAAATAAATTTACAATTAAATTGTGTAAAAACTAGAAAGACAACTTATAAAGAATAAAAGAAAAAGTTAAAGCAAAATAAGGGAGGTAACAGTTATGGGAATTAGAGTAACAAGTGAAATAAAGCCACTAAAGAAAGTTTTACTTCATAGACCAGGTGCAGAGATAGAAAATTTAACACCTGAATATTTAGAGAGATTATTATTTGATGATATACCTTTTTTAGAAGTAGCTCAACAAGAACATGATGCTTTTGCACAAGTACTAAGAGAAAATGGTGTAGAAGTTGTTTATTTACACGAATTAGCAGCAGAAGTAATGGAAGATGAAGAAATAAAAGAACAATTTATAAATCAATTTATAAAAGAAGCTGGAATAAAAAGTCCAGAACTTCAAAAAAATGTATATGAATTCTTAAAAGGATTTGAAAATAATGAAGATTTAATAACAAAAACAATGGCAGGTATAAACAAAAACGAATTACCTGCATTATCAACAAAGAGTTTAACTGATTTAGTTGATGATGATTATCCATTCGTAGCTGATCCAATGCCTAACTTATACTTCACAAGAGATCCATTTGCAAGTATAGGTAATGGAGTAAGTTTAAATAAAATGTATTCTGTAACTAGAAATAGAGAAACTTTATATGCTGATTATATATTCAAATATCATAAAGATTTCAAAGGACAAGTTGAAAGATTCTATGATAGAGACTTTGAACATCACATAGAAGGTGGAGATATATTAAACTTAACTGAAAAAACTTTAGCAATAGGTATATCTCAAAGAACTGAAGCTGTAGCTGTTGAACATATAGCTAAGCAAATATTCTTCCATAGTGAAAACAATAAAATAGAAACTATATTAGGTGTTAATATACCAAATAATAGAGCTATGATGCATTTAGATACAGTATTTACTCAAATAGATGTTGATAAATTCACTATACATCCAGGAATACAAGGTCCTCTTCAAGTATTTGAAATAACTAAAGGAGATAAAGAAGGGGAATTAAATATAAAAGAAGTTAATGAAGCTTTAGAAGTTGTATTAGCTAAACACCTTGGAGTAGAAAAAGTTACTTTAATCCAATGTGGTGGTGGAGATAAAGTTATAGCTGATAGAGAACAATGGAATGATGGTTCTAACACATTATGTATAAAACCAGGAGAAGTTGTTGTTTACTCAAGAAACTACGTAACTAATCAATTATTAGTTGAAAATGGAATAAAAATACATGTTATACCATCAAGTGAATTATCAAGAGGTCGTGGAGGCCCAAGATGTATGTCAATGCCTTTAATTAGAGAAGTATAAACTCTATAGCATGTAAAAAAATTCTTTAAAATATTAAACGTAATCTTTTAAAGAATTTAAATAAAAAATATAATTTAACAAAAAAATATAATACAACATAACTTATTAGGAGGATTTTACAATGGCAGTTAATTTAAGAGGACGTTCATTTTTAAAATTATTAGATTTCACAACTGAGGAAATAAGATACTTATTAGATTTATCTAAAAACTTAAAAGACTTAAAAAGAGCTGGTGTAGTAAACAAAACATTAGACGGTAAAAATGTTGCTATATTATTTGAAAAAGATTCAACTAGAACTAGATGTTCATTTGAAGTTGGAGCAATGGATTTAGGTATGGGTGTTACATACTTAGGACCTACAGGATCTCAAATGGGTAAAAAAGAATCTATAGCAGATACTGCTAGAGTTTTAGGAAGAATGTACGATGGTATAGAATATAGAGGATTCTCTCAAGACATAGTTGAAGAATTAGCAGCTTATGCTGGAGTACCAGTATGGAATGGATTAACAACTGAGTTCCATCCAACTCAAATGATAGCTGACTTATTAACTATAGAAGAAAAATTAGGAAGATTAAAAGGTGTAAACTTTGTTTACATGGGAGATGCTAGAAACAACATGGGTAACTCTTTAATGGTTGCTTGTGCTAAGATGGGACTTAACTTTACAGCTTGTGCTCCAAAAGAATTATTCCCAGCAGAGGAATTAGTAGCTACATGTAAAGAAATAGCTGACGAAAACGGATGTACTATAACATTAACAGAAGATGTTATGGCTGGAACTAAAAATGCTGACGTTATATACACAGACGTTTGGGTATCTATGGGAGAACCAGATGAAGTTTGGGAAGCTAGAATAAAAGAATTAAAACCATTCCAAGTTAATAAACAAGTTATGGACAATGCTAATCCAGAAGCTATATTCATGCACTGCTTACCAGCATTCCATGATTTAAAAACTAAAGTAGGTGCTGAAATGCATGAAAAATTTGGTATAACTGAAATGGAAGTTACAGATGAAGTATTTGAATCTAAGCAATCTGTTGTATTTGACGAAGCTGAAAACAGAATGCATACTATAAAAGCTATAATGGCTGCTACTATAGGACAATAATCTATAGTATAAAAAAACCCCCATTTTGTTATATGAAATATTATGGGGGTTATTTTTATCAAATACATTTAAGAAACGAGAGAGGATAATTATGAAGAGATTAGTTATAGCATTAGGGGGCAACGCGTTAGGAAATAATCCTGAAGAACAATTAGAGTTAGTTAAGCATACAGCTAAAACAATAGTTGATCTTTGTGAAGAAGGATATAACGTAATAGTTGGACACGGGAACGGACCGCAAGTAGGTATGATAAATTTAGCTATGGATTTTGCGGCTAATAACGGAGCTAATACTCCAAGCATGCCATTTGCAGAGTGTGGATCAATGAGTCAAGGATATATAGGGTACCACTTACAACAATCAATAAAAAATGAATTAAATTCAAGAAAAATAAATAAAAATGTTGTATCAGTAGTTACTCAAGTTGTGGTTGATGAAAATGATGAAGCATTTAAAAATTTAACTAAACCAGTAGGAATGTTTTACTCTAAAGAAGAAGCTGAAAAAATAGCTAAAGAAAAAGGATTTACATTTGTAGAAGATGCAGGAAGAGGATATAGAAGAGTTGTTGCATCTCCTCAACCAAAGAAAATTGTTGAGTTAGATACAGTTAAACAATTAACTGACAGTGGTAGTATAGTAATAACTGTTGGTGGTGGTGGAATACCAGTAATAGAAAAAGAAGATGGTTCATTACAAGGTGTGGCTGCAGTTATAGATAAAGATAAATCAAGTGCTAAGTTAGCAAAAGATCTTGATGCACAAATGTTAGTTATATTAACAGCAGTAGATAAAGTTTGCATAAACTTTAATAAACCAGATCAAAAAGAATTAGATAATATAAGCTTAAAAGAAGCTTATGAATATAAAGAACAAGGACACTTTGCTAAAGGGTCTATGTTACCTAAAGTAGAAGCTTGTGTTGACTTTGTAGAATCAGCTACAGATGGAAAAGCTTTAATAACTTCTTTAGAAAAAGCTAAAGAAGCTTTACATGGGAAAACAGGAACAATAATACAAAAATAAAGAAAATTAAATTTTAATTAAGATATATCATATAAAAAGGGAGTATTATTTTTTAGAAAATGATATTCCTTTTTTAGGAATAATATGCTAATTTTGTAATATGCTATTTAAAAATTTTAATAAAGGGGTTTGATAAAATGTCAAAGAATAAGAAGAAAAAATTAAAATTCCCATCAGCATATACTGTATTATTGATTATAATGATAGCAATAGCTATAATAACTCAAGTTGTACCAGGTGTAAAAAAAGCTAGTTTAGCTGATACAGTAATGGCACCTGTTGCAGGTATGGTAGGGGTTAAAGACGTAAACTTATCAGATGAAGTTTCAAATGCTATGAATAAAAGTGGTGTTCATGATGCATTAAAAGTAATAAATGATGCAGAAGGTCCTTTAATAAGTGTAACTAATGAAGGAGCAGTTAAAGGAGCAATAGATGTTGCTTTATTCGTACTTATAATAGGAGGATTTTTAGGAGTTGTTACAAAAACTGGAGCATTAGATGCTGGTGTTGGAGCATTAGTTAAAAAATTAAAAGGAAAAGAACTTATGTTAATTCCTCTTTTAATGATAATTTTTTCATTAGGAGGAACATCTTATGGTATGGCAGAAGAGTCTTTAGCGTTTTATGCATTAATAACTGCCACAATGATTGCAGCAGGATTTGATTCAATAGTAGGAGCGTCTATAGTATTACTTGGTTGTGGTTGTGGAGTTTTAGGGTCAACTGTAAACCCATTTGCAATAGGAGCAGCAGTTTCAGCAGCTGGTGCAGCTGGAGTAACTATAAACCAAGGTACTACTATAATATTAGGCGCATTATTATGGATTGTAACTACTGCAATATCTATAATATATGTAATGCGTTATGCAAAGAAAGTTTATGCTGATAAAAATTCATCTATACTATCTAAAAATGAATTAAGTGCAGCAAATGAAGCATTCAGTAAAAATCAAGAAGAGATATTAGAATTAAATGGAAAAAGAAAATTAGTATTAGGATTATTTATATTATCATTTGTAGTTATGATTTTAGGTGTTATTCCTTGGGGTGATTTTGGAGTAACAGCATTTGAGAATACTACAGCATGGTTAAATGGAAGCCCACTAGGAGCTTGGTGGTTCCCTGAATTAACAGCATGGTTCTTCTTAATGGCTGTTATTATAGGATTTGTATATAGAATGTCAGAAGAAGAAATAGTAGGGTCATTTATAGCTGGTTGTGCTGATATGGTTGGAGTTGCACTTGTTATAGGTATATCAAGAGGTATATCTTTTATGATGGCAAACGCAGGTTTAGATTTATATATACTAGATAAAGCATCTGGAGTATTAAGTGGAGTATCTTCTATATTATTTGCAAACATGGCTTATGTAATTTATATAGGATTATCATTCTTAATACCATCTACTTCAGGACTTGCATCAGTATCTATGCCTATATTTGCACCGTTAGCACAAAAACTAGGTATAGCACCAGAAGTAATAGTTACAGCGTTTGCAGCAGGTAGTGGTATAGTAAACCTAGTAACTCCAACATCAGGAGTTGTTATGGGTGGACTTACTATATCTAAGATAGATTATGCTACTTGGGTTAAATTTGTAAGTAAATTATTGCTTATGATATTTATAGCTACAGTTATTATTTTAGCTGTTGTACCACTATTCTTAGGCTTATAAAATAAGTGTAGGTGAGTTTATGAGTTTAGTTAGTTTTTTGAGTTGCATTTACTTTATATTTACGGTAGTACTTCTTTTTAAAAGAAATACTATGGGGAAGGTATATATAACGTTTGGATTATTGACATATGTATTTACAACTTTATACTCGTATATTCCTAAAATACCATCAAATTTACAGCAGTTGAGCATATTTATTGTATTTTCACTTATGATAATTATATTTGGGCTTATGTTTGGAATTTTTATGAAAATGTTAAAAAAGAGTGATAAAGTATCGACAACTGTTTCCATAGTATCTTCTTTTTTACTAATATTAGTATTATTTAATATAAAAGGTTATTTAACATATATGTATATACCTGTACTTTTATATATGTTACAAAATAAAGTAAACAATAAGTTAAATACTTGCAAAGCCTAACGAAAAAGTATAGAGATAAAATTGTCTCTATACTTTTTTATTTTCAAAATTAAAGCAACAAGAGTATAATGATAATATAATTATACAAATTAAGAGGTGATTGTTTGTTATTTTCAAATTTAAAATTAAATGATGAAGATCCAATTTATATACAAATAAAAAATCATATAGAAATAATGATAAGTAAAGGTTTAATTCCAAATAATAGTAAGTTACCATCTACAAGAGAATTAAGCCAGTTTTTAAATGTAAGTAGAAATTCTATAATAGCAGCATATGATGAACTAAAAGCTGAAGATATTATTTATTCAGTATCAGGCAAAGGTACATTTGTAAATTATAAAAATATAACTTCGAATAAGTCTTGGTATATTGATTATGCAAAGCTTGAAAATGAAAATACAAAAACAGCAAATAATATGGATATTGTAAAGAATGAAATCCCATGGAGATCTGATTTAATATCTTTTAAAAGTATAGCTCCAAATGGAGAGTTATTTGATATAGATGAATTTAAAAAAGCTTTTCTAAATAGAATTTCATTAGAAAGTCACAAAATTTTAAATTATGGATATGCAAAAGGGTATAAACCACTCATAGATTATTTACTTAAATATATGAATAATAAGGGGGTAGATACTACAAACAAAGACATATTGATAACAAATGGGTTTACAGAAGGGTTAGAGCTTATATTGTCATCATTTACAGAAAAAGGTGATTATATAATATGTGAAAATCCAACTCATAATACGGCAAAGAAAATTTTTAAGTTTCTAGGACTAAATATTATAGGTATAGATATAAACGAGGATGGATTAGATTTTAATATGCTAGAGAAACAGCTAGATTTTTTAAATAAGAAAGATATTAAAGTTAAATTTTCATATATAACTCCATCATATCACAATCCAACAGGAATGGTTATGAATCCTGAAGATAGATATAGATTTTATAAATTAATGAAAAAATATAATATACCTATGATTGAGGATGGATTCAATGAAGAACTATTATATTCTAGTTCTCATATATTTCCGGTTGCGTCATTAGATAATTTAAATAATGGAGTTATATATATAGGTAGTTTTTCAAAAATTCTTTTTCCAGGTCTTAGAATAGGATGGATATTATGTGATAAGTCTGCAATTTCAAGACTTGAAAGTGTAAAAAGATGTAGAAGTATTCACGTTTCATTTTTAGATCAAGCAATTTTATATGATTATTTGAGCAATGGAGCATTTGAAAAATACGTAAAAAAAATTAAAAAATTTTATGGAGAAAAATTTAACTTCGCTTATGATTGCGTGAATAAGTATATACCCAATGAATATATACTAGGTGAAGGAGGTCTTCATATTTTTATCAAATTGAAAAATATAAACTCAAGGGATTTACTAAAAAAATGCCACGAACAAGGCGTTATATTTATGCCAGGAGATGTGTTTTACATAAATGAAAAAGGAGAAGACACGTTAAGGCTAGGATTTTCTAGACTTTCGTTTGAGGAAATAGAAAAAGGTATAAAAATTATAGGAAGATTAATAAATTCATTTCACAACTAAAAAAATACATTTCACAACCAAATGCGACTTAAATCTACTTTTATTTTATATAATATAGTGATGGATATTTTAAGAAATTATTGATTTAAAAAATTAAAGGGGGTTTATATGAGTGGGGAAAATGAACCATAACTTAGAAGAAAGTAAAAGGGATTTAGGGTTTGTATTAGGGGAGTCAGTTTTAAATGTGGTATTTTATAAAGATTTAAAAGGGAGATATATTTATTGCAATAGAGAGTTTTGTAAGTGTTTGGGGTTAAAATCTAATCAAATTATAGGGAAAACAGATAAAGATATATATAAGTACAACAAGCAATCTAAAATATTTGGAGAAAAAGACAAAGAGGTAATAAGGTATAAATCTAAAAGAATTTATCAAAAAGAGATAGATACTGTAAATCAAAAAAGAAAATATATAGAAATAACTAAAACTCCCATGATAAATAGTAAAAATCAAGTTTGTGGAATTGTAGGAATGGTTAGAGATATAACTAACACAAGACATATACATGAAGAAATAGAAAAATTAAAGTCTGATTTTTTTTCGAATTTATACCACGAATTGGGAACACCAATAAATGCTATTATGAGTTCACTGCAACTATTAAGTTTTAATATAGATTCAATGAAAAAGGTAGATGCAGAAGAAATACAGTATATTAGTGATATTATAAAAAAGAATGGACTTAGGTTGCTAAAACTTACTAATAATCTCGTCTATGTAACTAAATTAGATTCAAATGAAATAAGGTGCAACTTTAAAAAGGGGGATATTGTTTCTTTTATAGAAAATATATGTACAAAAACTGCTATATTTTGTGAAGGAAAAAGTATAAGTTTAATATTTGATACAAATAAAGAAGAATATATTGGGGAGTTTGATGAAAATATCATTGAAAAAATATTATTAAATTTATTATCTAATGCAATAAAATACAATAAAAAAAATGGGAAAATAGAAGTTTTGCTAACTTGTGAAAAAGAGTATATTACCATAAAGGTTAAAGATGAGGGAGTAGGAATACCAAATAGATATACAAAACGTATTTTTGAAAAATTAGGGTATGTAGACGATAGATTAGTAAAGCTAAATGAAGGAAGTGGACTTGGTCTATACATAACTAATTCAATAGTAAACATATATGGTGGTATTATTGATGTGAATACTTCATTAGGAGAAGGTAGTGAATTTATTGTAAAATTACCATTTAAAAAAGGTAATACAAAAAATAAAATATCTAGTAAATGTGTGATGAGTGGATTTGATCCTATTAGTATAGAATTTTCGGATATATATTAATATAATTACTAAAATAATATTATTAAAACAACAATTTATAAAGAACTTAGATAATAAAGATGGGAATTTATATTTCTATCTTTATTATCGTTTACGCTATATATTATAAATGTTATTATAAAAAGTAATTATAGTACAAATAAAAAATGGAAGGTGTTATAAGGTTGAAAATAGCTATTTGTGACGATGAAAAAATATACAGGGACACAGTAAAAAGTTATATAGCTAAATTTTCAAAACCAATAGGTACAAGTATTAATGTTTTTGAGTATGATTCAGGAATTAAACTTTTAGATGATATTAGTGATAAAAATTTTGACTTAATTATATTGGATATAGTCATGGATGAAATGGATGGAATTGATACAGCTAAAAAAATAAGAAGTTTAGATAAAGAAGTATGTATAGTTTTTCTTACAAATTATGAGGAATTTGCAATTAGAGGTTATGGATTAAATGTATATAAATATTTGCTTAAACATTCATTAAGTGAAGAAATATTAAAAAATATTATTTATGAAGTAAAAAAAAATAAAAAAACTAAAACAATAATACTAAAAATGCAAAAAGAAATTATTAAATTTGATGTAAGCAGTATATATTTTTTCGAAGTAAATAATAGAACCATAACAGTACATTATGATTTTAATAGAGAATATAAAACTAAATCATTTTATGGAAAGCTTGAAGATATAGAAAAGCAGTTAGAGGGAGAGTCTTTTTATAGAAGTCATAGGAGTTATATAGTTAATATAAAAAAAATACGAAAAATAGCTTCAAGAGAAATATTTTTTGATATTCCACAAAAAGCTATGGTAAGTAGACTTAAACTTTTAGAATTAAAAGAGAAGTATATAAATTATAATGTCAGAGATTAACTTATAACAACAGGAGGATAAATTTGTTTATTTACATAGCTGGAATAATAGGATTTATAATTTTTATATACTATAGTTA
>NZ_JAKEDR010000110.1 GCF_023653455.1 Paraclostridium ghonii | reverse complement strand
TATATATTCTTTCTATAGGTTTAATAAGCTATTTAAATGTAGTAGATATATGCATATTAGGGGCTATAGCTGGTATTATATCTAGTATTGAGAGTCTCGTTTTTGATTAAATATATCTTAAGTTAACGAAGTTGGACTATATTATTGTTGAAGTAGCGTTAAAGACCATGCCTTATCGGTCTTTCAGCGAATGAAACAATAATATAGTCCAACGAGCACTATCTAATCAATTTCTTTTACAATATTAGCAACCCATTTTTTAGACATTGCTCTAGGAACTCCAAATATAAACTTAACAATTTCCTCAGAATAAGTAAGAAGTACAAGCACATAAATAGGTGCACCTTTAATTGCAAATACAAAAGTAAGAGGAAGTGACACTAACCACATACAACCTAACTCTAAATATAAAGCATACTTAGTATCTCCACCACTTCTTAAAATACCTATAATCAAAAGCGTATTAAAAGACTTAAGCCCCATCAATATTCCCATAATCACAAATATTTTAATAATATCAGGAGCTAGACTATCAGAAACACTAAACATCTTAAGTAGCATTGGAATATTTAATATAAGAAGGACACCAAATATAGTTCCCACTATACAAACTATCTTAGAAAACTTTTTAGCATAATCAATAGCAACATCCTTATTATCAGCTCCAAGTTCATTACCTAACATAATAGATGCTCCAATGGCTACACAAACAGCTGTCATAATAAAGAAATTACCCGTACTAGTAGCTATCTGACTGGCTGCAATAGCAGAAGTACCAGCTTTTGCATAAGCAACCGAATATAAAACTGTACCTATTGCCCAACAACTATCGTTTAATAATATAGGCATGCTTTTAGATAGGAAAGTATCTACAAATTGCTTGTCTATAGATTTTAAATTTTTCATATTGAATTTTAAAATATAATCTTTTTTTATAATATATACATATCCTATTAAAAGTGAAAATTCAATAAATCTAGCTATAACAGTAGCTATAGCAGCACCTCGAACTCCTAATGCAGGTAGACCTAAGTTTCCAAATATTAAACCGTAGTTTAAAATAATATTACTTACTAAAGCAATAGCACTACAAATCATACCTAAATGAGGATTTCTAATACTTCTAGAACCCATACTAAAAACAGTACTTATAGCTATTAAAGGATAACAAAAAGATATTATACTAAAATACTCTATACAAAGCTTTACAACTTCAGGATCATAAGAGAAAAAATGTATTATAATCTTAGGAAATATAAAAGCTGGGATAAAAAACAATAAACCTAGTATTATTCCAAGTAAAACATTTAATCCAGTAACTTTTTTTATGTTATTAACATCATTTTTTCCGAAAAACTGAGATATAAATAACCCAGCTCCACCTGTCAAACCAGACAGTGTCATACTAAATAAAAAGAAGTACTGATTAGCAACTCCAATTGATGCTACAGATGCTTCTCCTAAACTACTAATCATTACAGTATCTATAATATTTACAGAAGTAGATATAAGGTTTTGTATTATTATAGGTATACAAAGAGAAACTAATAATTTATAAAATTTCTTATTTTCATCATTTAAATTAAAAATATTTGTCAAGCGGGCACCCCCTTTAAATTTAACGTCTATACTATGTTAATATAAATGCTATGAATATATCAACTAATTTCTTTTACAAATTTTTAGAATTATCGAAAATAAAGAACAGCCTACATTAGCTGTTCCCATTCTTCATATAAATTATTTAATTTTTCCTCGAATGAAGTCTTACTTTGACTAACTTCCTTAGATTTTTCAGGATTAGAGTATACTTCTTCTTCGCACATTAAATTATTTAACTCTTCAATTTTAATTTCTATTTCTTCAATTTCTTTTTCTATATTCTGCCTTTTAACTCTAGCTTTTTTTTCTAACTCTCTTTGTTCTCTTTCTTTTCGTTTTTCATCTTTTAACTGAGTTTTAGTTTTTTCATCAGTTGTTTCAATAGTGTTCATTTCTATTGTTTGTGTTTTTTTATCTATATAGTAGTCATAATTACCTAGGTACTCAGTTATTCCATCAGAATCTAGTAAAAGTATTTTATCTACAACTGTATTTAAAAAATATCTATCATGAGATATTGTAAATAAAGTTCCTGTATAATTTAATAAAGCTTCTTCAAGAACTTCTTTAGAGTCTATATCAAGGTGGTTTGTAGGTTCATCTAGTAATAAGAAATTAGCATTAGATAAAATTAATTTTAATATGGCAACCCTAGCTCTTTCACCACCACTTAAAGTTGATATTTTTTTGAATACTTCTTCATCTTCAAATAAAAAAGATCCCAACATATTTCTAAGAGTAGTTTGATTTAGAGTAGGATGATCATTCCAAATTTCATCAATAATAGTATTATCTAAATTAAGAGTTTTTTGTTCTTGATGGAAATAATCTACATGTACATTTGTACCAAGTTTAGTAGTTCCAGTTAAAGGAACTATTTCATCCATTATTATTTTAAATAAAGTAGATTTACCTATTCCGTTAGATCCTATTAAAGCTACCTTTTCTCCTCTATATATATTAAAGTCTATATCTTTAAAAAGAACTCTTTCCCCATAGCCCATAGAAAGGTTCTCTACTTGTAAAACATCATTACCACTAGAAGTTGAAGGATTAAATGCAATACTAGCTTTTTTTCTAAATACATCAGGTTTGTCCAATGCATCAACTTTATCTAACATTTTTTCTTTACTTCTAGCTCTTTTTAAATGTTTTTCTCTTCCATAAGCCTTTAGTCTTTCTATTGATTCTTCTTGTTTTTTAATTTCTTTTTGCTGATCTTCATATTTTTTTACTTCTAATTCTTTTTCTGTTTTAGAAAGTTCTATAAACTTAGAATAATTTCCATTGTATGTTTTTAATTTTTTATTATGAATTTCAAATACTCTGTTTACAACTTGATCTAAGAAGTATCTATCGTGAGATATGATAATAACAGTTCCTTTATATTGCTTTAAGAAAACTTCTAACCATTCTATAGCATCTGAGTCAAGGTGGTTAGTCGGCTCATCTAGTAGTAGAAGCGATGGATTTTTAAGCAATAATTTTGAAAGTAAAACTCTAGTTTTTTCTCCTCCAGATAGTATACTTATTGGAGTTTTTATATCATCATCAGAAAATCCTAAGCCCTTTAGAATACCTTTAACCTCTGACTTATATCCATAACCATTCAGTTCTGAAAAAAGTTCTAGCTTTTGAGAGTACTCATTCATAAGCTTATCTAAAATTTTTGAATTTGGATTAGATCCTTCTTCTGCTATTTTAATTTCTAAGTCTCTTATATAATTTTCCATATCTATTAAATGCGAAAAAACTTCTAAAACTTCTTCATAAATAGTTTTTTCCGACTGAAAATTTGTATTTTGTTCAAGATATCCTATTTCTACACCTTTTCCAAGGTATATGTCTCCGCTATCATATCCATAAATTCCAGAAAGTATTTTAAATAAAGTGGTTTTACCAGTTCCATTTACTCCTATAATACCAACTTTATCCCCTTCGTTTACAGTGAAGCTAATATTTTCTAATACAGTATCTATTCCAAAACTTTTATTTAAGTTATTACATGACAAAACAATCATAAAATTATACCTCCTTTAAACTATCTAAAATTATAATGTTTTGGTATAATATAATCAAGGATATATGTATTTTGTTAATAAATTAGCATAATATATACAAAAGGGATAATGACTATACAGGAGGTGAAGACATGAGTAGTAGAAATATTTCTATGGCTGTAATAAGAAGACTACCTAAATATCACAGATACTTGGGAGATTTGTTAGATAGAGATATACAAAGAATATCTTCTAAGGAATTAAGTGATATAATTGGGTTTACAGCATCTCAAATAAGACAAGATTTAAACAACTTTGGTGGATTTGGACAACAGGGATACGGATATAATGTGGAAGAGTTATATAATGAAATAGGAAAAATATTAGGTTTATCTAGAACTTATAACTCTATAATAATTGGGGCTGGAAACTTAGGACAGGCATTAGCTAATTACTCAGGATTTAATAAAGCAGGGTTTAAGATAAAAGCTTTATTTGATGCAAATCCAAAAATGATAGGTTTAAAGATTAGAGATTTTGAAATACTAGACTCTGATAGCATCGAAGAGTTCGTAGCTGAAAATGATGTCGATATAGCAATATTATGTATACCAAAAAATGGAGCGCAAGAAGTTGTAGACAGATTAGTAAAATCTGGGATAAAAGGAATTTGGAACTTTGCACCTCTAGATTTAGAAGTGCCAAAGGATGTTATCGTTGAAAATGTAAACTTAACTGAAAGTTTATTTACGTTATCATATCTTATGAACGAAAATGAATAAAACTACATTTATGTAAACAAAAAGCGTAGACAAAGTCTACGCTTTTTGTTTTATTATTAATCAAATTTAAAAAGACTGCCTCAAAAGTCGTTTGACATATTGAGACAGTCTATTTTATTTATTATTCAGGTTGTGGAGCATCTACTGGACAAACTCCGTTACAAGCACCACACTCAATACAAGTATCTGCATCTATAACGTATTTGTCGTCTCCAGCTGATATACAGCTAACTGGGCACTCAGGTTCACAAGCACCACAGCTTATACAAGCATCATTAATTTTGTAAGCCATTTTTAATTTCCTCCTAAAATATGTAAAGTATGTTCATTAGTATTATATCAAAAAAAAATATATATAACAATAATTAGAATGAATACAAAACAACAAATATTTTACACAAAGTGAGTTATTGTGACAAATAATATAATCTATCAGTATATATGTGGATTGATGGATTATGGAAGTGAAAATTAAACATTAAATAAGTTTTAAAAAAATAGGAAAACTTTTTCGAAAACATGTTTAAACATTAACAATAGATGGTATATATAGAAAAGATTACTATTAAAATAAATTTAGGGGGAAATTGTTTATGTCGTGTGTTAGTTGTAAAATGTGCGAAAGTGCAGATAAAAGATTAGAAAGTTTTGTAGCTTCTAAGGATGTGGAAACGGCATTCCATAGAACGGAAGATCAAAAGATTAAGTGTGGATTTGGATTACAAGGAGTATGTTGTAGATTATGTGCAAATGGGCCATGTAGAATAACACCAAAATCACCAAGAGGTATATGTGGAGCAGATGCAGATACGATAGTTGCGAGAAACTTTTTAAGAGCAGTTGCAAGTGGAGCTGCATGTTATTTACACGTTGTAGAAAATACAGCTAGAAACTTAAAAAAATTAGGTGAAGACAAAGGAACAATAAAAGGAGAAAAAACAATAGATGATTTAGCTGAAATATTTGGAGTTGAAGCTAATGATAGACATGAAAAATGTATAAAAGTTGCACAAAAAGTTTTAGATGATTTATATAAAGCTAGAGATGAAAAAATGGAATTAGTAGAAAAAATAGCTTATGCTCCAAGAGTGAAAAAATGGAAAGAAATAGGCATAATGCCAGGTGGTGCTAAATCTGAAGTTTTTGATGCAATAGTAAAATCATCTACAAATCTAAATAGTGATCCTGTTGATATGCTTATTAATTGCTTGAATTTAGGAATATCTACAGGTTTATACGGGTTAACATTAACGAACCTTTTAAATGATGTTATTTTAGGGGAACCAGTTATAAGAACTGCTCCAGTAGGATTTAGAGTTATAGATAAAGACTACATAAACATAATGATAACGGGACATCAACATTCAACGTTTGCGCATTTCCAAGATAGATTAAAAGATGAAGATGTTGTTAAATTAGCAAAAGATGCAGGAGCAAAAGGATTTAGATTAGTTGGATGTACTTGTGTAGGGCAAGACTTACAATTAAGAGGGGAACACTATCAAGAAGTATTTGCAGGTCATGCAGGAAATAACTTTACAAGTGAGGCAGTACTTTCTACGGGTGCAATAGATATGATAGCATCTGAATTTAACTGTACCATACCAGGGATAGAGCCTATAGCAGATAAATATAAAGTTAAGATGGTTTGTTTAGATGATGTAGCTAAAAAAGTAAATGCAGAGTATGTTCCATTTGATAGAGAAAACATAGAATCAATTTCAGAAAAACTAATAAATGAGGCTCTACAAAGTTACAAATTAAGAAGAGGTTCAATTGAAATAGATATACCAAGTGACCATGGACATGAGGATTCATTAACAGGTGTAAGTGAAAAGAACTTAAAAGCTTTCTTAGGTGATTCATGGAAACCTCTTATAAACTTAATTGCAGAGGGTAAAATCAAAGGAATAGCAGCAGTTGTTGGATGTTCAAATATGACAGCAAAAGGGCATGATGTATTTACTGTAGAATTAACTAAAGAACTTATAAAAAGAGATATAATTGTTTTATCTGCAGGATGTTCAACAGGAGGTTTGGAAAATGTAGGATTAATGTCTCCTGGAGCAGAAGAATTAGCAGGGGAAAATTTAAAAGAAGTTTGTAAATCTTTAGGAATACCACCTGTACTAAACTTTGGACCATGTTTAGCTATAGGAAGACTTGAAATAGTTGCAACTGAACTAGCTAGAGAGTTGGGAATAGACATACCTCAACTTCCATTGGTTCTTTCTGCACCTCAATGGTTAGAAGAGCAAGCTTTAGCTGATGGAGCGTTTGGATTGGCATTAGGATTACCTCTTCACTTAGCATTACCTCCATTTATAACGGGTGGGAAATTAGTAACAGAAGTTTTAACTGAACAGCTAAAAGATATCACAGGAGGACATGTAATTGTTGACTCAGAAATTATATCTTCGGCAGATACACTAGAAAAAATAATTATAGACAGAAGAGAAAAATTAGGGCTAAAGGAAGTGGAAAGTTATGCATAGGATTCTAATAAATAAAGAATTATGTACCGGATGTAAGAGCTGTGTTTTAGCATGCATGTTGAGAAACGATTTACAAAAAGATATATACTCTTTAGACTTAGAAGACTTAGATAACGACAGCAGAAATCATATAGAGTTAGATAAATTCAACAATCCAGTCCCTATTATTTGTAGACATTGTGAAACTCCAGAGTGTGTATCAACATGCATGAGTGGAGCTATGACGAAAAATAAAGAAAGTAAAATTGTAAGTTACGACAAAGATAAATGTGGAGTTTGTTATATGTGTGTTATGGCATGTCCATATGGAGTTTTAAAACCAGACGATAAGACAAAGCAAACTATTTTAAAATGTGATATGTGTGAAAATATAGGATATCCAAAGTGTGTAGCTAATTGTCCAACTGGAGCAATAGTGCTACAGGAGGAGGTAAGCAATGAATTATGTAATTCTGGGTGCTAGTGCTGCAGGTATAAATGCTATAAAAGTATTAAGAGATTTAGATGGAAAATCTAATATAACATTAATATCAAAAGATGAACATATTTACTCAAGATGTATGTTGCACCATGTTATATCTGGACATAGAACACTTGAAAGCTTAAACTTTGTAGAAGATAATTTTGATGAAAAATACAATATAAACTGGAAAAAATCATGTACAGTAAATGATATAGATGTAGAAAATAAAGAAGTAGTTATACTAGAGACTGGTGAAAAAATGAAATATGATAAGTTGCTAATTGCTACAGGAGCATCATCGGCTATGCCACCTATAAAAAACTTAAAAAAAGCAAAACATGTGTATGGACTTAGAAATATAGAAGATGCTTATGAAATAAAAGAAAAAGCAAAAGATTGTAAAAAAATAGCCATATTAGGAGCTGGGCTTGTAGGAATAGATGCTCTTATAGGATTATTAGAATATAAAAATCTAGATATATCTGTAATATATAGAGAACCATTTATATTGAATAGACAATTAGATGAATATTCGGCATCGGTATATGAAAATAAATTTAAAAATTTAGGCGTGAATTTCTATAAAGGTGCAAGTGTTAAAGAGATTTGTATGGATAGTCATCAAAAAATAAGTGGAGTAATATTAGAAGATGAAACTTATATAGAATGTGACATGGCAATTGTAGCAACAGGAGTTATTCCTAATGCAGATTTTATAAATAAAGAGTTTATAAAATATGATAGAGGTATAATTATAGATGACAATTGCAATACAAGTGCAAAAGATATATTTGCAGCAGGTGATGTAGTTGGTAAAAATGCAATTTGGCCTTTAGCTGTTAAGCAAGGAACGGTAGCAGCTTACAATATGATGGGAAAAGAAAAAGAAATAGATGATTCATTTGTATATAGAAATACTATGAACTTTTTAGGTATACCTACAGTTTCAGTAGGAATAGTTGATATGGTAGATGAGGATTGCATCGTAAGGATTAGAAAGGATGCAACTGGATATAAGAAATTTATAATAAAAGATAATACAATTCAAGGTGCGATAGTACAAGGAGATATTTCTTATATTGGACACCTTACTTACTTAATAAAAAATAGTGTAGAAATACCAGAACTAGAAAAAAGAATATTTGATATAGGATACTCTGATTTCTTTTGTGTTAAAGAAAATGGAGAGTTTTGCTATAATATATAATTAAGGGGTGTGTCTCAGGATAGTGGGGTGCGAAGGGATAAAATAAATGTTTTGGTCCCAAAGCTGGAAAAATGCTTTGAAGGTCGCTAAAACTTTTATTTTATCCTTCGCCAACTATTCTAATACATCCCTTTTAAATATATATTATAGGAGTGTAAATATGAAGGTTTATGCATTGGTAGGAGAAAGTGGATCTGGAAAAAGCTATAAGGCATTAGAGTTAGCGTATGAAAATAATATAAATTATATAATAGATGATGGAATTTTAATTCATAAGAATAAGATAATTGCTGGAATATCAGCAAAGCAAGCAAGTACTAAAATTCAAGCAGTAAAAAGAGCTATATTTAATAATGATAGTCATAGAGAAGAAGTTAAATCAAAAATAATGAAAGAAAATATAGAAACTATTTTGATAATAGGAACATCAGATAAAATGGTAAATCAAATATCCAATAAGCTAAATCTAGGTAAAATATATAAGACTATTTATATTGATGATATATCAACTCAAGACGAAATAAATATTGCAAAAGAATGGAGAAAAAAAGGGAATCATATAATACCATTGCCAACTTTAGAAGTTAAATCTATTGCTAGTGGACTTAGCATAAATCCAATAAAAAGATTATTCAAAAGAGATAATAAAGAAGCTATATTAGTTGAAAAAACTATTATTCGACCTACATTTAGTTATATGGGGAATTTCTACATAAAGAAAAATGCTATAAATCAGATAATATTTTTTGAATTATCAAAATTCGACTATATAAGTAAAATTAATTCTGTAAAATTTAACAATAAAAATGGAAATTTAGAAATTTTTATTACTTTAGAATTGAATTTATTAAACTGTATTGAAAATATAGTTGAGCTTCAAAAGCACATAATAAAGTCATTGTATGATGTCACTTTAATAAATGTGAGTAGGGTGGATATAAGCATAAATAGGGTAAATAGTTTTAAATAAAAATTAATAGAAATTTTATACAAATAGATAAAAAACTGTGCTATAATCAAACTGTAAGCGGCGGAAATCATTTTCCGACAAGCAACAAAGGGGATAAAAAATTAAAAAATTTTTAAGGGGGCTTTTGAAATGGCTGAAAAAACTTTAAATGTTCTAGAGATAGCAAGATCTCAAGTTAAAACTGCTTGTGATGCATTAGGAGCAGATCCAGCAGTATATGAAATATTAAAAAATCCAATGAGAGTACTAGAAGTATCATTCCCAATTAAGATGGATGATGGAACTATAAGAACATTTACAGGATACAGATCACAACACAATAATGCTTGTGGACCATTTAAAGGAGGATTGAGATTCCATCCAGCAGTTTGTATGGACGAGGTTAAAGCTTTATCTACTTGGATGACTTTCAAGTGTTCAGTAGTAGGAATACCTTATGGCGGAGGTAAAGGTGGTATGGCTATCGATCCTACAGAATTCTCTCAAGCTGAATTAGAAAAAATAGCTAGAGGATTTTCTAAGGCAATAGCTCCAATAATAGGAGAAAAAGAAGATATACCAGCTCCAGATGTTAATACAAATGGACAAATAATGGCTTGGATGGTTGATGAATATGCAAATGTTACAGGGGAATTCCAACCAGGAGTATTTACTGGAAAACCAGTTGATTTCTACGGATCTTTAGCTAGAAATGAAGCTACAGGATATGGAGTTGCTATAATGGCAATGGAAGCAGCTAAGAAAAAAGGAATAGATGTATCTAACGTTACAATAGGTCTTCAAGGGTTTGGAAACGTTGGAAGTTTTGCTGGTATGTACATAGACGAAGCAGGAGCTAAAGTAATCTATGTAGAAGACCATACAGGAACTATATGTAATAAAGATGGAATAGATATGAAAGCTTTAATGGCTTATAATAAAGAACATAGATGTATAAAAGGTTTCCCAGGTGCTGAGGCTGTAGATCAAAGTGTAATAACTACAGACGTTGATATATTAATGCCTTGTGCATTAGAAAATCAAATAACTTCTGCTAATGCAGGGGATATAAAAGCTAAGATAGTATGTGAAGGAGCTAATGGACCAACTACTCCAGAAGCAGATCGTATATTATTTGAAAAAGGTGTTACTTTAATACCAGATATATTAGCTAATAGTGGTGGAGTTACAGTTTCTTACTTTGAATGGGTACAAAACTTAATGAGATATAATTGGAGTTTTGACGAAGTTCAAGAAAAACAAAGAGCATTAATGAAAAAAGCTTTCGAAGAAATATGGTCATTAGCAGGAGAACGTAAAGTTGAAATGAGAACAGCTGCATACATGATGTCAATTAAGAGAATAGCAGATGCTATGAAATTAAGAGGATGGTATACAGAAGCTCCTGTTAAAGAAGATGCTAAAAAAGAAGCTACATCTTTAGCTTAATAAAATAGATTTTAAAAATTAATTTAATATAAAAAAGTGTACATTTATCACTTTAAAGTGATAAATGTACACTTTTTGTTTTTCAAAAAAATAAAAAAAAGCATATAAAAAAAAGCATATAAAAAAAATATATACTAATATATACTAATATATCCAAAAATGTTTACTTTTTGGAAAAAATAGTGTATAATAAATGTAAAATGTATATTAAAAGTTATTTTTGGATAAAATAATAAGTTTCAAAATATGATATATACAAGAT
>NZ_JAKEDR010000011.1 GCF_023653455.1 Paraclostridium ghonii | reverse complement strand
TCAAACAGGAGACGGTATCCGAGATAGCCTCTTGTGTCGTGGACTCGGAGATGTGTATAAGTGCCAGATAATATATCGCATGATTTTACATATACTTACTTTCTATGCAAAATTTCAGTTTAAAATTCTTCACTCTCTAGATGTATAATTTTTTATATACTCTCTTATTTATTTAATTGGAAATACTATTTGGGGTAGCGTCAATTAAAATATGCTCCCTTTGTAGTAGACAGTCTTGATTATTTAAACTGTCTACTACAAAGGGAGCATATCAATGGGGATTTACCCAATCTTTTTAACTATCTATCTTCGTTAGTAACATTAAATACGTAAGGTATGTTTCTGTAGTAATCTCCAAAGTTTAATCCGTATCCAACAACAAATTTATCTTCTATTTCAAACCCACAGTAATCAGGTACTAATTCTACCTTTCTTCTACTTGGCTTATCTAAAAGAACACAACACTTTAGACTAGCAGGGTTCTTAGTTTTTAAGTGACTCATAACAAAGTTCATTGTAAGAGCTGTATCTGTTATATCATCAACAATTAAAACATCGTATCCTTCTATATCATCACTTATGTCAGCTATCATGTTTATTTTTCCTGTACTACTTTCTCCATGACCATAACTTGAAGTAGTCATAAATCCAATTTTAACAGGTACTGTTATGTTTCTTACTAAGTCTGCGCAGAATATGAAGCTTCCTTTTAATAGTGATATTACCATTAATTTTTTACCTTCATAATCCTTAGATATTTGTGAACCTAATTCTTTTAGTCTTTCTTGTATTTGTTCTTCAGAACATAATACTTCCCATTTTTTTGTTTCTATATTCATGTTACGACCTCCGAAATATGCTATTATATCCATTTTATAAGAGTTTTCTTAATTTTGCAACGGTTTAAATATAACATTAATTAGCTTTGTTCATATCATCCATTACACTTATTATAACCTTGTCTGTTGTAGTCATTCCTTTATCGCTTACTCTTCCTAAGTTTTGTATACTTTGCTCAGCTCCAGTTCCTACTATTCCATTCATTGGAGGAACTATACAGTCTTGCTTAGCTATTATAGCACTTTGTACTGCTGCTGATGCTGCTGATGCAAGCTTTAATGCACATCCAGCTTTAGCTCCATCACATATCATACCGCTTAAGTTGGCTACCATATTTTCTATAGCACCCTCTATTTGAGTTTCATTACATCCCATTAACCAAGCTAATCCTGATGTAGCTCCTATACTTGCTGCAACTCCACATCCACACACTGCTGATAATCTTCCTGTATAGTTTTTAACGTATGCAGTTAATAAGTGTGACATTGCTAGTGATCTAGCTAATTTTTCTTCAGTTTGAGGGAACTTATTATTGTATGCAACTATTGGAAGTATAGCAGTTATACCATGGTTACCACTTCCATTAGAACTCATAACTGGTAGTTTAACTCCTGCCATTCTTGCGTCAGATGCAGCAGCAGTTATCATCATTGTATAGTTCATTAAGTCATCGCCTAATAATCCTGATTCAATAGATTTTTTTATACCAAAACCTACTCCTACTCCTACTTTTTCATTTAATCCGCACTTAGCTATCTCTTCATTCATAGCTATTCCATCTAATAAGAATCTTATTTCTTCAAAATCTACAATTTCCATAGCTTCTACTATTTCTTTTATTGTTATAGTATCTAATATATTTTCTTTAGGTTCTGCTGTTGTTGCAACTTCAGCTACTTCTTCATTTACTAATGCACTTCCATTTTTTTCAACGAATACTATATTGTCATGCTTAGTTCTTATAACAACTTTAACAGTATTATTTTGCCCTTTTAATGCAACTTCTATATAAACTTTTTCTTCCGTATCTATTGGTGATATGTTTATATCGTTATTATCCATAAAGTCTTCTGCAACTTTAACATCGTCTTTAGTTAATGTTTCTAAAACTCTTAATCCATTATCAGATTTTCCGCCTATAAGTCCCATTGCTGCAGATATTTTTAATCCTAATCTTTCAGTTCCTGGTATACCTACACACATACCATTTTTATACACATTTGGGCTAAGACCTATTGTACATTTTAATACTTCTTCTCCTAAAGTTTCTTTTGCTTTAGCACATGCTAACGCTACTGCAACTGGCTCTGTACAACCTAAAGCTGGTTTAACTTCTGCTTTTAATATATTAACTAATTTTGTTTGTAAATTTTTCATTATGTTTTCCTCCCGATAGCTATAATATTTATATCTTATTAATAAAGCAAAAACTATGCCAACTATTACTTCTTTTTTATCTCTTGAAATCGCTTTATTTCAAAGTTATTAAAATAATTATTTATCCTTTTAATCTCATTTAGAAAAAAAACAGTCTCAAAATGAGATTAAATATCATTTTGAGACTATTTTATATTTTTCTATTTTTCTATATAATGTTGCCCTTGATATTCCTAGAGCTTTACATACTAAATCTTTATCTTTTTTATAATCTTTATATTTTTCTAACGCTTTTATTATTTCTTTCTTTTCAAGATCGTCTAGTGTACGTATATTTTCATTAGAATCTAAAGCTTGTCCATCACTTGAATTTATATTCTTTATTCTATTTGGTAAATTCTCTAAAGTTATAATTTTACCTTCACATCTATTTACACTGTATTCTATAATATTTTGTAACTCTCTAATGTTTCCTGGCCAACTATACTCACACAAGTACTCTAAGGCTTGTAAATCTACATCTTGTACATTTTTATCTAACTTATTAGAATATTCATTTATCATATATTCTATTAGTAGATGTATATCATTTTTTCTTTCTCTTAAAGTTGGAAGTACCACAGGTATAACATTTAATCTGTAATATAAATCTTCTCTAAATGTGCCTTTTCTAACCATGTGCTCTAGATCTTTATTTGTAGCTGCTATTATCCTAACATCTATATATACATTATGCTTAGCACCTATTTTATCAACTTCTTTTTCTTGTAATACTCTAAGTAGTTTAGCTTGTAAATGCAAGCTCATATCCCCTATTTCATCTAGAAAAATACTACCCTTATCAGCTAGCTCAAATTTACCTAAACTTCCACCTTTTTTGGCTCCTGTAAATGCTCCTTCTTCATATCCAAACAATTCGCTTTCTAGTAAATTGTCAGGAATAGCTGCACAGTTTATAGCTATAAAAGGATTTCCTGATCTAAAACTATGGTTGTGTATAGCTCTTGCAAATAACTCTTTTCCAGTACCACTTTCTCCAGTTATTAAAACTGTAGAGTTAGTCTTTGACGCCATTAAGGCCTCTTCCTTTGCTTTATTTATAACATAACTATTTCCAATTATATTGTCTAAATATATTTTATGGTTATTACTTATCTTGTTATAGTTTTTTATAGCATCTACTTTGTCTATAAAATCTAATACATATCCTTTTAATTCTTCTTTTAATATAATTGGTTTTATATTATATATACCTTTAAACTCTTTATTAGCACCTCTATACGTAAAACTAAAAGACTTATCACTGTTTATATTATCGAATTTGTTGTCTTTAGCAAAATTTAATACATCCCCTATGAAGCTTCCTATTATAGCTTCTTTTACTTCAAAGATTTGTTTAAATTTTAAGTTATATTTTTCTACATTTGCATCTTTATCTAAAGATACAACTGCTTTATCCATATTATCTAACAATGTCTCTAATTTTTTCTTCTCTAATTCTACCTCATAAGTTTTTATTTCTGCTTTTAACTTACTTGATATTAAATCTGCCATTTTATGTAGGAAGTTCATTAGGTCGTCTTTTCTAAACTTAATTACATCTGCTTGCTCTTTTGTAAATGCTATAAGCCCTATTACACCATAAGATTTATTATCATATACTATTGGACAGCATACTTCTGCAAATTCCTTACAAACTTCATTGCTATAACATTCATTACATATTTTATCGCTCTTTGGATCTTCTATTATTAACTCTTTTTTAGTAGTTAGCGAATATTTAAATGCTGAGTATTCTTTTAATTGTTGTCCTATTTTATGGAAATAAGTGCCTGTACCAGCTATTCTGACTAAATTTGAATCTACTATTGTTACATCAATTTCTAAAACAGATGATATAGCTTCTGCTATATTTTGTATATCTTTTCTTATAGAGTTTAAATTAATCATACTTCCCATCCCTTAATTTATCTTTGTACATTAGTACTTTTATTTCATTGAGAGTTTTGTATATTTTATTTAAAGTATACTGTATTGATACTAATATTACAAATAGCATACAGATAATTATCAAATTATAATTTATTTTCATAAAATTTCCTCCTATTTAAGAAAAGACTAGGTTTAACCCTAGTCTTTTAATCGTTTTTCTTTCCTATATAAATATACTTTTCACAGTGTTTATTTTCTAATATTCCTTTAAATTTTGAATGTTCTAATGTCTTTATAAGTTCATGTGGGTAATAGTATTTTATACGTTCTCCACATACTCTATGCTTAATTTTCTTAAGTTTCACTTTAAACTTATTTAAATTGGAGTCTTGTAAAATAACTTCTCCTCTTAATTTTAACACTCTATAGATTTCTTTCAATGCTTTCTTTTGATTATTTGTATAATTAAATTGATTTAATATTATTACCTTATCAAAGAATCCATCTTCAAATGGTAATAACTCTAAACATCCTTTAACAACACTACAGTTTTCATTATGAATTAAACAATAGCAGATATCATGGTATGCACTATCTTCAAGTATAGTTACATGGACTCCAAGCATCCTTAATCTTTTACCTAGGCTACCTATATTTCCTGCCAAAAGGACTCTTTCTCCTATTTCATATTTAATTATGCTTAATATATCTTCTTCGGTACCCTGTTCAAAATAATTTGCTTCATAATTCCATTGTACTACGCTTTTCACAGTGCTCCCCCTCTTTTGGATTTATTATCATTTTTTACATCATAAAATAGATTATAATAAATCCTGAGCAACTATTCAATAACCATTTTGAAGTATTTTAAAATTATTTTTTTAATAATGTTTTCCTCAAATTTATACACTAATTTATGTTATTTTCATCCAGTTTTTTTATTTTAGATATAGATACTTCGTATGCAACTCTTTTTTCTACTTCTCCACTTTCAAGTTTCTTTTCATAGTCTCTACTTTGGATTCTACCCCACATTTGGATTCTATCTCCAATTTTTAAATTCTTTGCAAATTTAGCATTTCTACCCCATACTATGGATGGTATGTAATCAGATTTATTATATGGTCTATTTATAGCAATTAGTAAGTCTGCTATTTCTCTTCCTAGTGGAGTTTTTCTATATATAGGATCTTTGCAGATATATCCATCAAGAAAAATATTGTTTGGATCTTTTGCCTCTCCGTCAACAATTTTTATTTCTCTTGCAAATACAGTAAGAACTAATTTATTTTTATTATCTATACTTTTATTATAAGATCTTAATTGCCCAACTACGTCAACTAAGTTATTTTCATTTAAATTAACTTCTTCTAATAATCTTTCTGATATAGTTATAGGTAAAACGTCGTATGTATCACTTAATCTATGTATTCTTATTTTTGCACTATAAAATTTTTCTCCAAATATTTCATGGCTAAATGTCAGTTCCTCTTCAAGTTCTCCTCTTAAATTTACTAGGTTAGTATCTTCTTTTAAATTTATCATTTTATTCCCCCCACAATTGTTAAACCATATTTTATATTAAATCTATATAATAAATATATTTCTGCATAACAATTTTTATTACACCTTTAATAAAATATATTTGATTTAAAAATTTTTAATTCAAAAAACAAAAAATATACCGTAAATTTAAATACGGTATATTTTTTTATTAAAATTTTTAAGCTTTACATGGAGTAAATGCTTTTTTTAACATAGTTACTGAAGTATATGCTATTACAACTATAACTACCCATCTTAATATATCCATTGGCATTGAGCTAACAAAATTGGCAGCTATAATTACCCCTATAATTCCACCTATTGTTATAAATAAAGAAGTTTTCTTAGCATAGGTTCCTTCTTTTATAAATTTAACACTTGCTGTTGGCATTAATAAAGCACAAGATCCCATCATAATAGGGAATGCTACAGTTGGAGACATACCTAAGAAATAAACCATAGCCATGCAAGGAGAATATAGTCCAACCCCAGCAGTCATTAGTGCTCCTAGTATAAAGTTACCTACTATACCTATAACAAGTTTTATTCCCGTTAAACCTGTAGCAGTTCCTCCTCCAGGCATTAATTTTAATTGAGCTAATAACATTAATATAGCTGTTACAACTAATGCAAACCCCATAACTATTTGTATTTTTCTTTCATCCATTTTGGATATAATTCCAGCCCCTACATAAGATCCAATAACCGCTGCTGCTAATAAACTTATTAAAGTTACTGAATCAACTTTTATAACTGTTGTAAATATAAATGCTTCTAATACAACTGGTATTGTATGACATACATTTAAAGTTCCTGGTATTAATTTATCAGGTATATTTATTTTTAAAGCGGTCATCATTGCTACTGTTGGAGCAAATGAACCAATTCCTAAAGTATCAAAAAAGTCCGTAACAAAACCTGTAGCTAAAGGCTTCCAAGTTGGTACATCTTCAAATCCGTTAGATGCTTTTGCTTTTGATAAGTCCTTAATAAAGTTGAAACTAAATAATGAAACAAAAGCCGCTAATAAAAATCTTACTAAATTTAACATTTTACATAATTCCTCCCAAATGATTTTACTAAAAGTGTCTTACATAGAAATATGATTAAATACTACACGTAGTACTTAATCATATTTAAATTAGAATTTATACTTTTTATTATTTTAATATAAATCCATATTTTACTGGATCATTGTCATCTATTACAAAATGGTTGAATCCCGTTATATATGCAGCTCCTGTTATTTCAGGTATTATCGCTTCATATTGTGCTACTTTATCAATACCTACTATTCTTCCTTTGAATAGAGTCCCTAATATACTTTCATATACGAATAATTCGCCTTCTTTTAATTCCCCTTTAGAATATAGAGTTGCAAGTTTAGCACTTGTTCCTGTTCCACATGGAGATCTATCAACTTGACCTTGTCCAAATATAACTACGTTTTTGTAAGTAGCTTCTGGATGAGTTGGATCATCGTATATTTCAACTAAGTCAACAGTTTTTATATGAGCTAATTCTGGATGTTGTATTTCTATAGTTTCGTTTATTATATCTCTCATTTGTAAACCTATTTCAGTTAATTTTTGAGCATTCTTTGGCTCAACTTTTAACCCTAATTCGCTAGCTTTAACTATAGCAAAGAAACTTCCTCCGAAAGATATATCAAAAGTTACTGTTCCTATTTCAGGCATTTCTATTTGAACATCTTTTTTATATAAAAATGCAGGTACGTTTACTATTGAAACTTCTTTAACTCTTCCATTTTCAATTTTAGCCTCTGATCTTACTATCCCTGCTGGAGTATCCATAACTACGTGAGTTATAGGCTCTTTCATTTCTACCATACCTGTTTCAATTGCAGCTGTTATAGCTCCTATTGAACCATGTCCACACATGTTTAGGTATCCTCCACCATCCATGAATATTATTCCAAAGTCTGCTTCATCATTGCAAGGTTGAGTTATTATAGAACCGAACATATCATTATGTCCTCTTGGCTCTAACATTATAGCTGTTCTTAAGTGGTCTAGATTATTTTCTAGATATTCTTTTTTCTCAGCCATAGTTTTACCTTTTATATTAGGTATTCCACCTGTTACTATTCTTGTTGGTTCTCCCATTGTATGAGAATCTATCGCTTGTATACTTCTTGAAAATTTCATTGTACAGCCCCCTATGTTTTTTATTTTTAAATCGTTTCTTTCTTTTTCATTTTTAGTTTTAATAAGGCTAATGATTTTTTTGCATCTAATTCGCTTACGTTGTTTTCTCCGACAACTTCTGTTTCTATCCCTTTGTCTGATTTATTAAAATCTACTATTGTATCCATATATTTATTGGTAACAACAAACTTTGCTTGTGTTCCATTAAATGTTAGTCCAACTAGCGGAATATTCCTTTTCCCAATTTCTTCAATAGTATTAGCGTAATCTACGTGTGAGTTTCCCCACCCATCACATGAGATTATGACCCCCTCCGCTCTCATGGCTTCTATCCATGCAGCTGTTCTTTGTCCAACAAATTCTTTTTCTTTGTTATCCTGAGGAGTTCCTACTACTACTATTCCTAAAAGGTCTATGTCTTGGTCATTACTAACTATATCAAGAAGCGGGTCTCTAAAATGATGTAATGATGTTTCTTTAGTCGATGGTCCTATACCCATTAATCTCACCTCATTAAGTCATAGCTCTCAAGGCGCCATCTCTGTATTCATTAGGTGATATTATCATCGGCACATTACCTATATCAATAATAGATGTACCTCCCTCTAAACCACTTGGTTCTTGAGAAAATAATTGATTGTCATACATTGCACCCTGACCTGCTATTTGTTTTACTATTACAACTTTTTTAGCGTCAGGCCTAATCTTGTCAAAATATTCACGATTTTCTGTAGCTTCTCTTCCATCCTTTTGCTTTAAAACATTTCTGATTTCTTGTATAAATCTATCGCATGCTTTAAATGCTGTCATAGGAAGTTTTCTATCATATGGTAGTCCACCTTTAACTGTAACATCAAAATTAATTATATAGTCATTAGTAGACGGAGTTCCATATCTTCCAAATACCATTTGCTCAGAAAGAATACCTTCTGAAGAACCAAATTCATGCATTTGTCTTCCATCTTCATCAACACCAGTAAGCATAACGTATACTCCAGTTAAAGTGTGTGTTATTCCTTCTCCTAACCTACCTAAAACTTTAGTAGATATGGGTATTATGTCCATAATAGTATTAATTTCTCTATTATATTCTCCTGGTTTTATAATCTCTAATTTTATGTCACTTATTAACTCATGTAAATTTTTAATTTCCTCTATACAGTCATTGTTTATGGATAGTCTACCTTTTTCTATTGAGAATTTTTCATTGAATTCAACATTTTTTATATGAAATGGTTTAATTACCAAACGTCTAAGTATTTTCTCTTCCATTTGTATCACCTTTTATATAAGCCCTTCTCTATTTCTAGAGAAGGGCTTTATTATCTATTATACTTGAGCTACGTACTCGTATGGTAATTGAATTATCTTACCAGCAGATGGTATAGCTATTAATTGCTCTAAAGTATCTTTTAATATATTTGTTTGCATTTCTTTGTTGTTTGGTTCACCAGCATTAGCACCCATTGGAACTAGTGGAGCAACTGCTCTTGGAGTTCCGTTTTGTCTAACTACTGGAGGAAGAGCTGCTATTATTATAGTTGGTATACCAGCTTCTTCTATTGCTCTCTGCACGATCACGGCAGTTCTATGGCAAGTACCTCAGCCAGCTGTTAGAACTACTGCATCTACTCCCTCTTCTTTTAATTGTCTAGCGATTTCAGGACCAGTTTCTTCAGTGAACTTAGTTTGGTCTCCACCACCACCCATGAATCCAAAGTGCATTGGAGCTACAGATTTTATAAAACCTTCTTTAGCTAATTCATGTAATCTATCTATAGGGAACATACAGTTGATGTCTTTATTAACGTCAGCGTTGTCATACCCTCCGTGAGATACCATCATCTCCTCAGTAGTTGCAGTATCTGGTATTCCTCTAAATGTAAAGTCACCTGCTAAGTTAAATCTCTTATCACTCTTTAAGTGTACACCTGCTGCTGTAGCTAAAGCTATAGTCATATCCTTTAATCCTTTAGTTACAGGAGTCCATACTGGAGGAGGTGTTATAGGAACAAATATTTCAGATTGAAGTCCTTTTATTGTTGTAAGGCTCATGTTTTTCCTCTCCCTTCTATTTATCTAAATCTTCTTGGTTTTTTTTATTTCTTTCGATTATATCTACATATTTTTGGTTAGGTTCTGGACTTAACACTTCCGGATAACTCAACATAAATCCAACCTCAAGACCAATCTTAAGTTCATAGTCAGTTATAAGCATTCTCTTTGGTATTTTAAATTGTCCCAATCTTCCTTTTAAGTCAATAGTGACACCACCATCAGTTATCTCTACTATTACACCCTCATACATTCTTTCAGTTGATATATATCTTAATCTATCCATATTATTTCATCCTTCCATAACCTATTAACGTCTTTTACTATTTAGCGTCTTTTTCGTATATATTCTTTCTTTTTTCACTCATTGGTAAAGTTTGCTCATTTTCAACAAGATCTAACTTCTTACCTGTTTCTTTTTCTATTAATTCAACGTTATTTAATTTAACGTTAGCATTCCATTTTCTTTCTGCAGCTTTAACTTCTTCTCCACCCATTACAGTTTTTAACATTGATAACGCTCTTACTGCATCTTCAGGGCATAATGTATTGTTTGATAATACTTCATTTTCTATACCTTGCTTAGACTTATTATTGTCTATCATATGCTTCATGTATTCATTCCCAACAACTAAAGCGCCTTGAACAGCAGAGAAACTTGCACCTACTACAGATATATCTCTCTTACCTATTTGTTCTATATGAGAAGCGAAGTCTATATGGTTGTTTCCAAATCCTTCAGTTGTTACTATAGCACCATCAACACCCATAGCTTCTATCATCATACCTAATCTCTTAGATACGTAGAATTTCTCAGCATTTACTTGTGGTGATCCTACAAATATAACACCTACTAAATCTACTTCTTCATCATGCATAGCTTCTATTACTAATGGCTCTCTCCAATAATGTCTAGAGTTTTCTTTAGATGCAGGTCCTATACAAGTTAATGCATGTATACCACCATCTAATACTTCAAGTGGAGATAATACTACTGGAACGTTTCCTAAGTCAACGTTTGGTTTAGCCCCTAATGTTCCAACTGGCTCTACAGGTAATATTAAGTTATCATGCATTGCCCCTTGTCCCATTATTTCTTTAACTACAACAACCTTTTTCTTTCCAGGTCTTCTGTATTGAGTTAATTCTTCAGTATCTACTACTAAAGATTCATCAGCTTTCTTTAAAGCTTCTCTTATTTCTTGAGTTATATAATCAGATGCACAGTGAGCAGCTAAAGGTCCTGGTCTTTCCATGTTAGTTCCTTCTTTAACTGTTACTTGAGTTTTGATGAATATATCACCTTTGTCAGGAGCACCTGGTCTTCCCCACATTATGTTAGTTTCTAGTACCCCTTCTGAAGAACCGAATTCACCTATTTGAACTCCCTTCTCATCAGTACCAGTTACCATCATTATAACTCCATCTATAACTCTTGTTACACCTTCACCTATTTCGCCTTCTTCTTTAGCAGCTATAGGTTGAACGTCCATTATAGTTTCACTATACTTGTTGTATTCAGCTGGAGTTATTATTTCAAGTTTCATATCCATAACTAACTCTTCTGAGTCTATAGCTTCTTTAGTTAATTCTTCTGGAGTTCTTAGGTATAAAGTAGTTCCATCTATTTTAGTTTCTTCAGCGAAAACTACTTTTTCTATTTTAAAATGTTTTTTAGTTAAGCTTCTCATTGCTTTAGCTTCTTGAACTGGCTCAGCTTTTACTTCTACAGCTTCTACCGTTTCTTGAGCTACAGGAGCAACTGGTGCCACACCCATTCCTTGAGCTACATTTAAAGGTATTTCTAAGTTTATATCTCTACCTTCACCTATATGTATCTTTATAGTTTGTCCATTTACTGGAACTACTTGAGATACTGGTGCTACAGGAGCAACTGGTGTTACTTCTTTAACTTCTTCCTCTTCTTTAGCCTCTTTAGCTTCTTCAGTTACTACTACACCTTCTACACATTCAGCAGTTATTGGAGTTAATGCATCTAAAGTTTTTACTAATTTAGCTCCTAAAACTTGTTCTATTGTTAAACAATCATCACCTATTGTTAATAATCCTGAATCCTCTAAATCAGGGAATATTGCTGGATCTTCTAAGTTTGATGGTTCTAGTACAGTCCCAGCTTCAAATCTACAGCAGCATACCGCTGGATCTTTAGCATGAGCTTTAGCTGTTTCTACAGTTATTGACATTTCTAATACCTCCTAGCATTATTTTTTTCTTCTATATAATCTATGTCCCGAAGCTCTTAATACATGGTCTGTACTATGGTATACAGGCAAACCTAACCTAGGCGCCACTTGCATAACTGTGTTTGTTCAGTCCTCGCAGTTACCTATTAATACAGCTTCAGCTCCTTGACTCTTTAACTTAAGAACTTTTTCAGCTTGACCTGGGCATATACCTGGTAAATCACATCTAAATCTACCATTTACCTCAGTCATCCTCTTACACTTTTCTTCTGCTACAACTTCAGCACCCATTAAAGATGCTATTTCTTTTAATCTTTCTTCTTGAGCTCCACATTCACAAGCTATTATTCCTAATTTCTTGCTTTCCTGTGGAAGTGGCATAGATACTAATATTCCTCCTAGAGTTTTAGTAACTGGACTTTCTTCTTCACCGTGTCTACCAGTGAAAGGTCCTCCAAGTACTATTTCTCCATAAGGTTTAATAAATCCACCACATTTTTCTATATATGTCATTATCGGCATTCCTATAGGAACATCCATAAATACTTTACCTTTATTTTCTGCGCCTTTTACTCTTCCTCCAACAGTTATATCTTTAGTTATAAAAGGTTTTCTTTCTTCTATAGCTTCCACTATACGTTTCATAGTTTCAACATTAGAAACTACAGTTTTTGCTTCTATTGGAAGTTGACCTGGTACAAGAGTAACTCCTAATAATTCTCTTATTATAACTCTCTCGTCACCAGCTGGGTACATATCTGGTAAATATTTTAATTCTATGTTTGCTTCATTCTTACAAGCTTTTCCTAATGCCATTATAGCTTTTTTATACTTTGGCTTTACAGCTATATAAGCTTTGTCAGCTTTAGTTATATCAAGCATATATTTTAATCCTTTAACTATTATCTCAGGATTATTTTCCATTATTTCTACATTGTGCCCAAGTACTGGTTCACATTCTGCAGCATTTGCTATAATACAACCTCCTGTAAGATCTACATTAAGTTTTACATGTGTAGGGAAACCAGCTCCTCCTGCACCAACTATACCAGCTTCTTTTATAGCATCTAAGTTACTTTCTGTATCCTTTATTTTTACGTACTCATCAGGTTGATTCTCATCAGCTTCTATAATTATAGAAGTTTCTGTCACTTCAACAACTTTACCATAAATACTTGAATGTATGTTGGCTCCTAATCCTTGAGGTTCAGCTATAAGTTGTCCTTTTTTAACTTCACTTCCAACCTCAACGATAGCTTTACATGGAGCACCTACATGCTGTCTTAACTCTATTTTAAGCATCATAGATTTCACCCCCTGACTATTTTTATTTTACACTATTTTATTATTAGCAATTATCATGCCAAATATTTTAGTTTATTTTTTTAAAAAAAATTTATTTGCGCATTCGTTTATAAAATAACATTTTTCGACATAATTTCCGTATTAACTTTTAATCTTTACATATATTTTATACTAAATTTCAGCAAAAAACAACGTTGTATTACGTTTTCCTAAGTTTAAGCGTCAGTTTTATGACACTTTTTATTTTTTTATCATAATTATTTGTAGTTATTTTTATCACATCACCTTTAAGCCTCTTAATCTTCATTTGAAAACATCGCAAGTGTCAGTTTTTAGTCAAAAGTCAGTTTTTAGTCACCTTTACATCGTACTGTTCAATTTTATAATAAAGTGTAGTTCTTGGTATATTAAGTATTTTAGCTGCTTTTGCTTTATTTCCATTAGCCATATCTAAAGCTTTTTTTATAGTTTTTATCTCAAGTTTACTTATAGCTTTATTTAAATCCAACGGATAATCTTCATCCATGCTGATTATTTGAGTAGACTCAACAATATATACAGGTATATCATCTTTGTCTATCGTATCTCCTTTAGATAGTACCACTATATTTTCTATAGTGTTTTTTAATTCTCTTATATTTCCTTTCCACGTATATCTTTGTAATATACTCATGCCTTCTTTACTTATCTTTAATGCTTCTTTATTGTTTTCTTCACATATTTCTTTTATAAATTTGTTAACTAAAAGTAATATATCCTCTTTTCTTTCTCTTAGTGGAGGTAAGTCTATTTCTATTACATTTAATCTATAATATAAATCTTCTCTAAATTTTCCTTCTTCAACTAAATCGTGTAAATTTTTATTAGTTGCAGATATAATTCTAGCATCTATCTTTATAGTTTTTTCTCCACCTATTCTTCTTAATTCTTTTTCTTGTAATACTCTAAGCAATTTTGCCTGCATACTTAATGGTAAATCTGCTATTTCATCTAAAAATACAGTACCACCTTTCGCTAATTCAAATATACCCATTTTACCTTTTTTATTAGCTCCGGTAAATGATCCAGCTTCATATCCAAAAAATTCACTTTCAAATAATTCAGACGGTATCGCACTACAGTTTACAGGTATAAAAGGTCCTTTTCTTTCACTATAATTGTGTATAGCTCTAGCAAAAACTTCTTTGCCTGTTCCACTTTCCCCAAATATAAATATACTACTATTAGTCTTAGAAACTCGCTTTGCAACTTCTTTTGCTCTTTCTAACTTATAACTTCTTCCTAATATATTATCAAAGCTACCTTTTGATAAATTCTTTACTTCATCTTCTAAATATTTTAATCTATCATTTGCTTTATCTAGTTTTTTTGATAGTTTCTGTGCTTCTGTTATATCTACCTCCGTGCAAACAACTCCTACAAACTCTGAGTTTATAAATATAGGATTTGCATCAACTACACCATAGACATCATTGTCATTATCATTTTTTTTATATATACCACTTTCTCTTGTTTTTGTTCTTAATACCCTGGCAGATATTGTTCCACTCAGATATTTTTCTATAGGCTTTCCCACAATTTCTTCTGATTTTATTCCGTATCTATTTTCCATAAATTTATTCCAAAGTACTACTTTGCCATCTGTATTAATTGCACATATACCTTCTTTAATTTCTCCTATTATGTGTTTAACAGTTATACCGTAATCTTCTAGTTCCATATATAAGAAATCTCTTATATGTTTTTGATTTACAACTCCAATTATTTTTTTATTTTCTAATACAGGCAATACACCTATATTATTTTTCATCATTAAATTTCTACACTCATCTAATTTTGCATTTTTATCTATACTTATTAAATTTTTAGTCATTATGTTTTTTACTAACTCATTTTTATAATCTTTACATTTTAGTGATAACTTACATATATCAGTTAATGATACTATACCTTTAATTCCGCCTTTTTTGTTGTCTACCATGACTTCTCTTTCATTCTTACTTACAATTAAGTCAATAACTTGTCCTAGTGTAATATTTTCATCAACTATCACAAATTTTTTTCCCATAACATCTTTTACTATTTTAGTTTCTGGTACAGAAAACATTCTAACCTCCTGATAATGAAAATTTTTATAAATACTATTATACTATATCCATTCTATTAAAATACTTACTATTTAATAGAAGTTTTTCAAAACATTTGCAAATAAAAAAGTTATAGGCAAAAGCCTATAACTTTTTTATTTGCTTTTTAGTTTTTGAGTTCCATTTGAATCAACCTCATATCCTTCATTGTAAATTAGTTTAGTTAGTGGAACTATATCATACTTTTCTTTTAATTCTTTTATGCTCTTTTCTAAGTACTGTTCATTGTTGTTTATATCTCCATGAAATAGTACTATAGATCCCGGGCTGACTCCTTTTAAAACTTTTTCTGTAACAAAATTAGGGCCAATTTCTTTCCAATCATATGAATCTACATCCCAATTAACCACAGTATAACCTAGTTTTTCACAAGTTTTTAAACTATTGTTATCAAATTCTCCAAAAGGAGGTCTATACATAGTTGTTTTTTCCCCTGTTATAGCTTCTATTTTGGAGGATGTAGCATTTAATTCATTCTTTAAATCATTTTCACTTAATTGTTTCATACTTGCATGCGTATTAGAATGGTTTCCTATATCATGCCCTCTACTGCTAATTTCTTTTACTATGTCTTCGTTTTTATCTACCCAATTTCCAACTAAAAAAAATGATGCTTTTACATTATATTTATCTAAAGTATCTAATATAGTTTCTATATTAGATGATCCTGACGCTATATCAAAAGTTAAAGATATTTTTCTATCATCAGTTTCTACATTACTTATTGGAATTTTTTCATTTGACATATTTTCCCCTATGTACCTTACACTATACACAATTCCAAATACTGCTGTAAGTGTAAAAACAAAAAACAAGAAACTTGATATTAGCGATTTAATTTCAGCTATTTTCCTATTCATATCATCCCTCCAATTATAAATACTCTAGTACAAGTTTATTTTTATTTTTTTCAAAAAATTACTACTAAATTAATTTTATTAATTGGGAAAATTAATTGTAATAAAATAAAAAGGTGGTGTTTTTTATGAATAATCTAAGAAGTGAATTTGGAGTATTAAAAGGAAAATCTGAAGATAACGAAATTAAAAGTGTAAAATTAAATAGTACACATTTTTTAAGAGAGGCTCATGGAATTCAAGAAGGAATTAGAAAAGACAAAAAAATAAAAATAAATAAAAAATTTAAATAAAATGTGAATATAAAATTTAACATTGGTTAAATTAATACCAACAACAAGATTTATAAAAACTTGTTGTTGACATCTTAATAATTTTAAGGAGGAAATTTACTATGTCAAGTAAAAAAGCCGTTCCAGAAGCTAAAGCAGCTTTAAATCAAATGAAGTTAGAAATAGCTAATGAATTAGGTATGTCTAACTACGAATCAGTAGATAAAGGAAACTTAACTGCTAGACAAAACGGATATGTAGGTGGCTACATGACTAAAAAACTAGTAGAAATGGCAGAAAGACAAATGTCTGGAAAATAAGTAGTAAATTAGACACCATAGGATTTACAAGAAGGCTACCTCACAAGGTAGCCTTTTTTAAATTAAATAAGAAATTTTATACAAATGTATATATTTAAATATTAAATTCTACTTTTATTTTTATATATTTTAGTTTAATATAGTAACTATATAGAAACATTATACGGAGGATGATATTATGTTTGAAAACTCATCTGAGGAATTAGCTTACCATAAGTTACTCATTTTATATGTTTTAGAAAGAGCTGATATGAATTTAACTAATTCTCAAATAACGCAAGTTATCCTTGAGACAGAAGTAATGAATTATTTCTCATTGCAACAGTTTCTTTCTCAACTTATGGACGCTAAATTCTTAAAAATATATGAAGATTCAAATAAAGAGTATTACACTTTAACACAAAAGGGTATTGAAACTCTAAACTATTTCTTATCTAGAATTCCTACTCAAATTACAGAGAAACTAGATGAGTATATAAAATTAAATAAAGAAAACTTATTAGCAGATACTCAAGTAAAGTCAAGCTTTGTAAAACAAAGCGATAATGAATATATAGTAAATCTAAGGGTTATTGAAAATCAATCAAACTTAATAGATTTAAATTTAAATGTATCTTCCGAAAAACAAGCAAAATTAATATGCGACAATTGGAAAAAGAATGCATCATATATGTATGCCGAAGTAATACAACTACTTATCACAAGTAAAGAATAGCCTACACAAAAACTATAGTGGTAGGCTCTTTTCCTACCTTAATTTCACCTATAAGCTTATTTTCATCAGTTCTATAAATTTTAACACTGTTGTTAAAAGTATCCGTTATGAATAAATGATTACTATCACTTGATATTTCTAGTCCTTGAGGATTTCCATTTACTTTTATACATCCAATCTCTTTATACGTGTTATAGTCTAATATTTTTATAGCTTTATACCCTAAGTCAGCTATATATATACATTCATTTTTATAGTTTAAACATGTTTCAACTGGAATTAGTAAGTTTCCTATAATATCTACTATCTTTAAATTTTTTTTATCTAAAATAACTATCTTCCCATCTAATGTAGATGTGTATATTAAGTCTTTATACTTGTCTATTTTTATATGCCACGCTTTATAATCTAAATTAATCTTTTTTTCTACTGCTTTTTTTTCAATATCTATGCATAATATAGAATCTATGCATGGAACATATATTTTATCATCAATTTGATCATATGCAAATCCATGAGGCATATTGTCAACACTAATGACTCCTATTGGTTCTAATTTAGTTTTATTTAATACGTAAATGCTATTAGAATCTTCATTAGCTATAAAAAGCTCATTCTTACAAAGACATACCTGACTTAAATTCCCCCCTACAGATACAGAGTCTATTATTTTTTCTTTTTCAATATCTAAAACATACAACATTCCGTCAAATGAACTCGGTATATACATTATATTTTGGTCTTTCTCTATACAAAAATGATGAGGATATATATCTGGCCCTAAATTTATTTCTTTTTCCAGTCCAAGAGTTTGATAATCTATTATACTTATACTTTGTGATAAATAGTTAGATGTATATAGCTTCAAAACAAAACCTCCTCGCAATAAAGTGTACTAACATAGTATATTGTTTAAAATGCTCGTCTTATTACTTTTTTTACTAACTAGGAAATTATACTTATTAAAAAATTATTGATAAATTATTAGGCTAAGTAATACTAAATACTTTATAAAAGTAAAAAAATACTTTTGAGCAACGGACGAAGTCGTTGGCGACATGAGCAAAGCGAATTTTTTTATACTTGAAATATATCTATATTATTTGGTATTATTTACTTATCACATTTTTGGAGGTATTTACAATGAAAGTATCATTTAAACCATCTGGAGTTTGCTGTAGAGAGATTATATTCGATATCGATCAAAATAATATAGTTACAAGCATAGATTTCATCGGAGGATGTCCTGGTAATCTATTAGGACTTAAGAATCTTGTAGAAGGAAGTCCTGCTGCTGAAGTTGCAGATAAACTAGCTGGTATTCCTTGTGGCGGAAAGTCTACTTCTTGCCCTGATCAATTATCAAAAGCTTTACGTGCACAATTATCTAAATAACAAAAATTCGCTTTGCTTGAGCGACTGCGTCTGCTAACTACTTCATGTCGCCAACGACCTTAAGAAAGTGGTCCGTTGCTCAAGTTTATGAGTTGGAAATTATATTTATCCACAGTTCAGGATTAAATACAATTTCCTAAGGATTTTAAAAAGAGTTTGTTTTTAAGTATCAAAACTTAAACTCAAACTCTTTTTTATTATTTATTATTTAAAATTATCATTCTTATATTCCCTATCATATATAAAGATCCTGCACTTATTATTACATCATCTTCATTTGCAATTTCTAGTGCATAATCTACAGCTTCTTTTATATTTGGCTTACAATTCACTTGTATATTATATTTTTCTATTTTTTCTTTAAGCTTTTTAGAATCTATAGCTCTAGGATTATCAGGTGTAGTTGTTATGACTCTATTAAATCTAGGAATTAATATATCCAATACAGATTCTATATCTTTATCTTCAAGCATACCTATTACAAGTATCTTATTTTTATTTTTAAAATATTTATCAATAGAATTTGCAAGTGAACTTGCTCCTTCTTCATTATGAGCTCCATCTATTATAAACATTGGATTTTCACTTATTTTCTCTATTCTTCCTGGCCATTTAGTTTCCATTAGCCCTTTTCTAATATTTTCTTCACATATATTTATAAATTTATTATCACTTAAGTATTCAATAACATTAATAGCTACAATTGAATTATTTATTTGATGATCTCCTATTAACTTTATTTCTAAGTCTTTAAATTCTTTTCCATTTATAATGCAATTATATACTTGCGAATTAATATTAGATGATTTTATTTGTATACTATCGAAATCACACTCTATATATTGAGATTTTTTTTCACTACATATATTTTTTATAACTTCACTTACTTCTTTTTTTTGTGGGTATACTATAGTAGCACAATTTTCTTTTATAATCCCACCTTTTTCAAATGCTATTTTCCCTAGCGTATCTCCAAGTATACCTGTATGGTCTAAGCTTATTGAAGTTATCACACTAACTAAAGGATTATCTATAACATTAGTTGCGTCATATCTTCCCCCAAGCCCAACTTCTAAAGCAACAAAATCAACTTTTTCTTGATTATAATAGTAAAACGCCATAGCTGTTACTATTTCAAACTCAGTAGGATAAGAGTAACCCTCGCTTACCATTATTTCTATTTTATCTTTTATTAAACATACTATTTTTGCAACGTCTTCTTCACGTATATTTTCTCCATTTACTCTTATTCTCTCCGTAAATGTTTCTAAAAATGGAGATGTGTATAACCCAACTTTATATCCACTTTCTTTTAATATAGATGAAATAAAAGAACATGTAGATCCTTTACCATTAGTTCCAGCAACATGTATTACTTTCAAATTATTTTGTGGGTTTCCTAATAAATCTAATAATTTTTTTATATTGTCTAACCCTAATCTAACCCCAAATTTATGACTTTCGTGTATAAACTGTAAAGCATCGTTATAATTCATATTATTCCTCCATTATATAATTAAATATAAATCAATTCTAATATTATTTAATTTCGTCAAAATACCCAATTAATCCTCTATAAATGATATTATTTAATAATTTATTCTAAGGCCTTTTGGATAATGATTTTTAAGTACTCCATTAGGTTCTTTTCCCCAGGAGCAGCACACATATCTAAAACTTCATCTACTTCTTTGATACCAGCTCTTGTACTTCTACGCTCATAGCTTATGGCTCTTAAATATAACATGCTCCAAATAAAATCATTCATCTGATCAAGGTATTTGACTTAATTTTAAATAAATTCCACTTAACCAATTCTTATTTGCTCATTTTAAGAGTATTAACTCTAAGTCCTGTAATTTTAGATTCTTCATAACTTTTTATAAAATCATCATACTTACCTTTAAGTATTTCTTTCACATCTTCTAAAAACTTTTAAGGTAATATTGTCAATTTTCTTCACCCTTTCTATATCATATAAATTATATTTAGGTAAGTTATCTATATACTATTTCATATATTTTATCATACACACTATAATAAAATATAATTTTCCATACATCAATATTCACTTTTATCCATTTACACTTCCAATAAAATAGATATTTAAATTGAGTATAAGCATAGTAAAGATCCCCTATATAAGTTTTAGCGACATTTCAAAGCATCTTTCCCGCTTTTTGGAGCAAAACTTTTCCTTCTCTTACACCCCATAAAATAGATATTTAAATTGAGTATAAACATAGCAAAGAGACCCTATATAAGTTTTAGCGACATTTCAAAGCATCTTTTCCGCTTTGTGGAGCAAAACTTATATAGGGTCTCTACATACTATACTATATATATCTATTTTTATTACTTCATTTTAGCTTCTATATTTTCTATTCTTTCAAGAACTGATTTTATCATTTCTTCGAATTTTTCTTTTTTAGCCTTTTCTTCATTAACTAAACTTTCTGGAGCTTTAGCTAAGAATCCTTGATTAGAAAGTTTTCCGTTAACTCTCTTTATTTCACCTTCTAATTTAGCTTTTTCTTTGTTTAATCTCTCTAATTCCTTAGTGAAATCAACTAATTCATCAAGAGGTATAAATATTTTTACACCATCTATAACAACACTTACAGCATCTTCTGGTATATTAGTTTCATCTTCAAATATTTCAACTGTAGATGCAGATGCTAATGTTACAAAGTAATCAAGTCCAGCTTCCATAGCTTCTTTCTTTTCAGCTGTTGGAACTATTATAACTTTAGCTTTCTTTGATGGAGGTACATTCATTTCAGCTCTTACGTTTCTTATGTTTCTTATACCATCCATTGTTAAGTTCATCATTTCTTCTTCTTTAGCCATGTTATCACCTTCATCGTAATGAGGGAACTGAGCTACAACTATACTTCCTTGTACAGTTGGAAGGTGAGTATATATTTCTTCAGTTATAAACGGCATATATGGGTGAAGAAGTTTTAATATTTTTTCTAATACATATGTTAATGTATATAACGCTGTTTGCTTAGCTTCCTTATCATCTGAGTATAATCTTGGCTTAACTATTTCTATATACCAGTCACAGTACTCTGACCAAGCAAAGTCGTATATCTTTTGAGCTGCTATTCCTAAGTCAAACTTATCCATGTTGTCAGTAACTTCTTTAACAACATTGTTAGCTCTTGATATTATCCATTTATCAGCTAAAGTCATATTCTTTTCTACTGATCCTCTAGTAACACCATTCATTATCTCTTCATCTATATTCATAAATACAAATCTAGATGCATTCCATAATTTATTAGCAAAGTTTCTAGATGCTTCAACTCTTTCCATATAGAATCTCATGTCATTTCCTGGAGAGTTTCCAGTAGCTAACATAAATCTTAAAGCATCAGCTCCATACTGGTCTATAACTTCTAATGGGTCTATTCCATTTCCTAGAGATTTACTCATTTTTCTACCTTCTGAGTCTCTTACAAGTCCATGTATTAGTACATTCTCAAATGGAGTTTCTCCCATACAGAACATTCCTGCAAATGCCATTCTTACAACCCAGAAGAATATTATATCGTATCCAGTTACAAGTACACTCGTTGGATAATAGTAATTTAATTCTTCTGTGTTATTAGGCCATCCTAATGTTGAAAAAGGCCATAATGCAGATGAGAACCATGTATCTAGTACGTCTTCATCTTGCTTAAAATTAGCATGTCCACATTTACATTGTTTTGGCATTTCTTTAGAAACTACTACCTCACCACATTCCTGACAATAATATGCTGGTATTTGGTGTCCCCACCATAATTGTCTTGATATACACCAATCTCTTATGTTTTCTAACCATTGTAAATAAGTTTTATCAAACTTATCTGGAACAAAGTTTAAATCTTGTTTCTTTAATATGTCTATAGCAGGTTTTGCTAATTCATCCATTTTAACAAACCATTGATCTGATAATCTTGGTTCAACTACAGTTTTACATCTGTAACAAGATCCTACATTGTGATTATGATCTTTTATAGCTATTAGGTATCCAGCTTCTTCTAAATCAGCTATAAGTTGTTTTCTACACTCATATCTGTCCATACCTTCATACTTACCAGCTAACTTATTCATAGTTCCATCTTCATTCATTACATTTATCTTTTCAAGATCATGTCTTTTTCCTACTTCAAAGTCATTAGGGTCATGTGCAGGCGTCATTTTAACTGCACCTGTACCGAACTCTAAATCAACATAATCATCTGCAACTATTACAATTTCTCTTCCTACTAACGGAAGTATCGCATGCTTTCCTACTAAGTGAGTATATCTTTCATCTTCTGGATTTACAGCTATCCCACTATCTCCAAGCATTGTTTCTGGTCTAGTTGTAGCTATTTCTAAAAATTCATCACTACCTACTAGTGGGTATTTTATGTGATAGAACTTTCCATCATGTTCTTCATGCTCAACCTCTGCATCTGATAATGTAGTTTTACAATCTGGACACCAGTTTATTATTCTATTTCCTCTGTATATTTGTCCTTTTTCGTATAGTTTTACAAAGAATTCTGTAACTGCTTCATTACAACCTTGATCCATTGTAAATCTTTCTCTGTCCCAGTCACAAGAATCTCCTAATTGTTTCATTTGGTCTACTATTTTTCTACCGAATTCATTTCTCCAGTCCATAGCTCTTTTTAAGAACTCTTCTCTTCCTAATTCGTACTTAGTCTTACCTTCTTGTTTCTTTATTCTTTCAACAACCTTAACTTCTGTTGCTATAGATGCATGGTCTGTTCCTGGTTGCCATAAAGCTTCATAACCGTCCATTCTCTTCCATCTTATAAGTATATCTTGTAATGTATGGTCAAGAGCATGCCCCATGTGTAATTGCCCCGTTATATTTGGTGGGGGAAGCATTATTGTAAATGGCTTTTTATTTGCATTTGGCTTAGATTTAAATAAACCATCTTCTACCCACTTTGAATATAATCTTGATTCAAAGTCTTTTGGATTATACGTTTTTGATAAGTTAGTATTTTCCATATAAATTCCTCCTATTTTTTATTTTGTATAAAAAAAGAGCCTTTTATCCTATTTAAGGACGAAAAGCTCGCGTTACCACCTTAATTTTATGTAAAGTTTTAAATTCAACTCTACATAACACTTAATAAATTTAACGATTCTCACCGTCTAAGCTTACTATTATTTCAGCTTAGAAACTCCAAAGCTACCTTCTGCAAGTCATTTCTTAGAAAGTCTTTCAGCCGGTGGACCTTCCTCTCTGTAAGTTGAGTTTGCATACTCCTCTTTTTCTCAGTTTTTAAATATTTTGTTTATCTCTTAATTATATATAATCACTATTATTATTGTCAATATTTATAAATATTATATTCAACTACGTAAATTTTGTTCCCAATAATTTTTTGGTATATCATTTTCTTCTATTGTCATTATTGTATACCCTTTTTGCTTTAATTCATCAATTATACCTTGAAGAGCCTTAACACTTTGTTCTTTTTCATGCATCAAAATAACAACTTCATTGTGTTGATCAGCATATTTATTTACATTATTTACTATAGTTTGTGGCGTACCTTTCCAATCCTCTGTGTCTAAATTCCAATCCCAGACTTTAAACCCCTCATTAACTAAAGCATTATAAGAACTTTCAGGAGTATACGGCTTACTTCCATAAGGTAACCTCATTAAATTTGAATTTACTTTAGTAATTTTATTTAATGTTTCTTGACATTTTTCAAATTCATTTACAGTATTTTCAGGAGTTTTATATAATACAGATATGTCGTGACTTACACTGTGAAATCCCATAGAGTGGCCTTCTTGAGCTATTCTTTTTAATTGTTCTGGATGTTGTTTCATATTACCATTTATCATAAAAAAAGTTGCTTTAACATTATTACTGTCTAATATGGATAGTATCCCATCAGTATATTTAGATGGACCATCATCAATAGTTATATAAGCTACTTTCTCAGGTTTTGGCTTTGGTCCTCTATTATTTACATTACTTGCTTTTCCCATGAGGTCAGTTAGTGTTATGTTATTACTTTCTATTAAATTTACATCTATATTATTTTTATCATTTGATGTAGCAATTATTTTATCAAATGTAATAAATAATAAAAACAAAAGTAATACAACTGTAGATACACTTAAAAAAATAGGTTTTATTTTTCTTTTCATCCCCACTTCCCCTTTGTTTTTTATTGATTTAATAAATTATTATTAGTTATTATTGCCAATTATTTAAATCAATATAGCTAAATTTTGTAATTAAACATTGTACTTTAATAGATATGTTTCTACTTAATAAAATATTATTACAAAAAAATAAAACTACATTCTGTAGTTTTATCCAATCTCTATCATATCTCCTTTTAATGCGTATATAATTTTTTCGCATATATTTGTAATATGGTCTCCAATTCTCTCTAAGTACCTAGCAACAAATAACATGGTTACTCCTTGATCTATATTCATTTCCTTTTCATGCATAACCTTAAGAGTATGCTCTTGTATAACATCATATATCTTGTCTACTAAGTCATCCTTTAAAGCTGTATTATAAGCAAGAGTTTCATCGCTTAATTCTAAGGCTTTTTTTGCATCCTTTATCATATTTATGCATATATCTTTCATTTTAGGAATATCTATTAGTTCTTTTATATGTTCTTCTTTTCCTATTTTTATTACTTCATCTGCAATATTTACAGAGTAATCTCCTATACGTTCTAACTCTAAACATATACTTTCTAATGCATATATAAATCTTAAATCTTTTGCCATAGGTTGTTTTAATGCCATAAGCTCAATACTTCTATCCCTTATATAATCTCTTAAAGTGTCTATTTCATCATCTTGTTGTGCTATTGTCTTTGCTTTTTCAACATCTTTCAACATCATGCTGGCCACTGATGCTTCTAAGATTTCTTCACTTTTATCAAACATTTTTAATGTATAATTTATAAGGGTATTTATATTTAACTCTAAGTTATTGTTGACCATTTTAAAACTCCTTTTATTGATTATTTTATATTTATTTTATCCAAATCTTCCCGTTATATAGTCTTCTGTACGTTTATCTTTTGGACTTGTAAATATAGTTTTCGTTTCGTCAAATTCTACAATTTCTCCACATAAGAAAAATGCTGTCTCATCCGATACACGTGCCGCTTGTTGCATATTATGAGTTACTATCACTATTGTATATTTATCTTTTAATTCGTCTATTAGTTCTTCTACTTTAGATGTTGATATTGGATCTAGTGCTGAAGTTGGTTCATCCATTAGTATAACTTCTGGCTTCATAGCTATTGTTCTAGCTATACATATACGTTGTTGTTGTCCTCCTGATAATCCTAAAGCAGATTTGTTTAATCTATCTTTAACTTCATCCCAAATAGCTGCTCCTCTTAAACTTTCTTCAACAATCTTATCTAGTGTAGATTTATCCTTTATACCATGTATTCTAGGTCCATATGCAACATTATCATATATACTCATCGGAAATGGATTTGGCTTTTGAAATACCATTCCTACTTTTGTACGTAATTTTATAACATCGTCAGATATATATATATCTTCTCCATCTACGAGTATTTCTCCTTTTATTTTCACATTTTCGATTAAATCATTCATTCTATTTAGCGTTCTTAAAAAAGTTGATTTACCACATCCTGAAGGGCCTATTAATGCAGTTACCTTATTTTCTTTTACTTGCAGATCTATACCTTTTAAAGCTTTGTTATCTCCATAAAAAAGCTCTAAGTTTTTTACATTTATTTTTATGTTATTCATATTAATAGCTCTCCTTACTAAACTTTTTAACTATAAATTTAGCTAAAGTATTTAAAAATAATACTATAATTATTAAAACTACACCTACACTAGCAGCTTGTTCTATATTTCCAGTTTCCTTAGTAATTAAGTAAGAATGTACTGTAAGTGTTCTAGCACTATCAAATATACTTGTTGGCATTTGTGCCACTGTACCTGCAGTTAATAATATTGCTGCTGATTCTCCAACTACACGACCTATTGATAGTATTATTCCTGATAAAATTCCTGGTAATGCACTTGGAACTATTACTTTATACAATGTTTGAAACTTTGTAGCTCCCATAGCTAAAGATGCTTCTCTATATCCTTGAGGAACTGTTTTTAATGCTTCTTCTGTTGTACGAATTATTACAGGTAAAATTATTATAGCTACTGTTAATGATCCTGCAATAATTGAGTATCCCATTTGAAGTGTTATGACAAAGAATATACCTCCAAATAACCCATAAACTATAGATGGTATTCCTGCTAAACTTTCTGTTGCAAATCTTACAATATTTACCACTGCTCCTTTTCTAGCATATTCTTGTAAATATACTGCTGCTAAAACACCTATTGGCGTTGCAACTATTATTGCTAAAAATACTGTATATAAAGTTGTGACAATCATAGGTAGTATTCCGCCATTTCCACTTGCTGAGTAATCACTAATTAAAAAGTTTAAATTTATCCCGCCGATTCCTTTTATAAATATAAATCCAACTATTATTACCAACATACTTATTGTAAATATAGCAGATAGCCAAACTGCCGCCTTTAAAAAATTCTCTCTTAATTTTCTCATATTAATTGCCTGCCTTATTAGAAAGTTTACTTAATACTAAGTTAAGTACTAATATAAATATAAATAGTACAACTCCTGTCGCAAATAACATCTCTTGATGTGTTCCAAATGCATAGCCCATCTCTAATGCAATGTTAGTTGTTAATGGTCTTACACTATCCATAAGTGAGTTAGGTACAACTGGGGAGTTACCTGCAACTAATATTACCGCCATAGTTTCACCTAAAGCTCTTCCCGTTCCTAAAACTACTGCTGCTAATATACCTGATTTTGCAGATGGTAAAACTACTTTAAATATTGTTTCTATCTTTGATGCTCCAAGTGCTAGAGATCCTTCTCTATAAGCATTTGGAACAGCCTTTATAGCAGTTTTTGAAACAGCTATTATTGTTGGTAGCATCATTATTGAAAGAACTATTATTACAGCTAATAAACTTTGACCTTTCGGTAAATTAAATACACTTTGAATAGTTGGAACTATAACTGCTAATCCAAATAATCCATAAAGTACAGATGGTATCCCTGCTAATAAGTCAACTCCAGAACTTATAATATTTGCTATTTTTTTAGGAGCTACTTCTGCAATAAATGCAGCTGTAAGAATTCCTATTGGAGCTCCAATTAAAAGCGCACCTAACGTTGATAAAATTGATGCAACTATCATAGGCAAAATTCCATATTGATTTGCACTTGGAACCCATGAAGTTCCTGTTAAAAATTCTATAAATGAATATCCTTTTGATATAAATGGTGTAAGTCCTTTATAAAAAACAAAACCTATAATAAGTAATAAACTAATTACCGCAATTAGCGCACTTATCATGAATACATTTTTTGCTATTTTTTCCATTGTGTACTTTGTTTTGTTGTTATTTTTCGAATTGATCAGTTGGTTATCAGCTAACATAAATACCTCCATTTTTATAACTCTTATAATTTCTCAATTTATATTTTTAGTTTGTCAACTTTGTTATGCTTTATTCTTTTTTAATTGTTTTATCTACACTTTAATAATAAAATTTAAATGTTAAGTTTAAATTAGAATTATGTTAACTGAAAGTAAACTACGTTAAATAGTAGTAAAGTATGTTAATTCACCGTAAAATGATATTTTTTAGAATAATATAATTTCATTAATATAAAAAAAGAGAATGTATATTAACATTCTCTTTCTAACTCATTTACTAACTCTTTAAATACATTAAGAGCATTTTCTATAGATTCCTTTTTCTCCATATCCACTCCAGCTGCTCTTAGTTGGTTAAGTGGATATTCTGACCCTCCACTTTTTAGGAAGTTTAGGTATTTTTTAACTGCTACATCGCCTTCTTTTAAGATTTTTTCACTTAATGCACTTGCTGCTGAAAATCCTGTAGCATATTTATAAACATAAAAATTAGAATAGAAATGAGGTATTCTAGCCCATTCTAAACCTATAGGTTCATCAACTACACACGATTTACCATAGTATTTTTCATTTAAATCATAATATATTTCTGTAAATTCTTTAGATGTTAAAGGCTCTTTGCTTTCTACTCTTTCATGAGTTATTTTTTCAAATTCAGCAAACATAGTTTGTCTATATACTGTAGTCCTAAATTGCTCTAAGTAATAATTTAAAAGATATATTCTCTCTTCTTTTGAATTTGAATTTTCTAATAAATAATTTACTAGTAGTAATTCATTTAAAATTGAGGCAACCTCTGCTACAAATATTTTATATGATGAGTATAAATATTCTTGGCTATTTCTTGAATAGTAACTATGCATAGAGTGTCCAAGTTCATGTATTAATGTGAATAATGAATTTAAATCATCTTTATAGCTCATTAGTATGTATGGAGATGAATCATAACTTCCCCATGAGTAAGCTCCACCTTGTTTACCTTCATTTTCATAAACGTCTATCCATCTTTCATCGAAAGCTTTTTTTACAACACTTAAATATTCCTCTCCTAATGGCTTTAATGCTTTTAATATTATTTCTTGCGCTTCCTCGTAAGTTACCTTCATATCAAATTTAGAAGTTATAGGTACATATAAATCATACATATGCATTTCATCTATCCCTAAATATTTTTTTCTTAGATCTACGTATTTATTTAATGTATCTAAACTCTCATCAACTGCATCTATTAGATTATTATACACATCTACACTTATATCATCTTGAAATAGTGAACTTTCCATAGCTGATTTAAAGTTTCTCATTTTAGCATAGAATATTTCACTTTTTATTCCTCCATATAAAGTCGATGCAAATGTATTTTTATACTCATCGTAAGTTGAATATACCGCATCAAACGCATCTTTTCTAACTCGACTGTCTTTACTCTTTAAGAATGACGAGTAGTTTCCATGAGTGATTTGTACAGTTTCTCCATTTTCATCTTTTATTTCAGGGAATTTTAAATCGGCAAATGAGAACATTTCATATACATTTTCAGCTATTCCACTCAAGTCCGAAGCTGCCGCTAAAATTTCTTCTTCTTTTTCATTAAGTGTATGAGGCTTATCTCTTAATATCTCATCTACATACTTTTTATAAAAACTTAATTTTTCATCACTTAAGTACTCTTTTAATTTCACCTCATCCATAGCTATTATCTCAGGAACCATATACGATGTTGCCATTGATAATTCTGTAGATAACATTTCTGTTTTCGTTGCTTTAGCTTGATTTTCATTTTTTCTTGTATCTTCATGTTGTTTCATGTGTGTATAAACATATAAATTTTGAAGTATTCTAGATGCTTTCTCTGAATGTGTTAGTACCTTATAAAGGTTTTCTTTGCTATTGGAAAGCTTACCCTTATAGCTTTTTAGCTCCTCTATAATTTCATTTACTTTTTTTATATCTTGGTTTATAGTTTCTTCACTTTTGTACATAGTGTCTATATCCCATTTAAACTTTTCTTCTATAGAAGCTCTGTCTAATCCCATAATTTCACTCCTTTTTTATAATATTTTACAGTACAGCTATTAATATAGCTCCTTCTGATGTATAAGTTCCCATAACAGGACCTATACTTGATATTATTATGTCCTTATGTTCATAATTTTCTTCTATATATTTAGCTATTTTTTCAGCTTTTTCTTTACAATTTGAATGCCCTATAGCTAAAGTTTTATCTTTTATATCATGAACATTATTTTTTACTCTTTCAAATAGCTTTTTTATACTGTTACTTTCGCCTCTTGCTTTATCTATAGGCTTAACTAATCCTTCTGATATTTCTATTATAACTTTGAAATTAAGCGCATTTATCAATTTTCCAGCAATAGGATTTACCCTTCCACCTTTTATAGCGTTTTCAAGTGTATCTAAAGCTCCATAAAAAGCTATCTTCCCTTTTACATCTTCCAAATATTCAACTACTTCTCTTAAACACTTTCCTTCTTCTATTAATTTATTAGCTTTATAAACCATTAATCCAACACCTATAGATCCACTTAATGAATCTATAACTGCTATTGTTTTATTACTATTTGGATTATGTTCTAAATATATATTTTTAGCTAGTAATGCACTACTATAAGTACTAGATAGTTTAGAAGTGAGTGCAATAATTAGTATTTCTTCTTCTTCACAATCAAACATTTCTATGAATCTATCAGGTGACGGACTTGATGTCTTAGGTAATTCTTTACACTGCTTCATTTTTTCATAAAATTCAGCTTCAGTAATTTCTTCACCACCTATATAATTTTCCTCTCCAAACGCTATATTGATTCCTACAACTTTTACTCCCATTTTATCCAATAGTTCTTTAGGGAAATCCGTTGACCCTTCAATTATTACTCTTATGTTTGTCTTCATTCATACACCTCAATTTTATTATAGCTATGTCTTATTTTATATATTTTAATGTAAATAATCTATACTTATTATATTTTTTAACTCATTTAATTCTAATATTATCTTTTCTACCATAATTCGTCTATCATAAACGATGAAAAAATTTATTACATAATAGTAATCTCCACTAACTACGTCAATATTACTTACGCTTATTTGTGATTTTTCTAATTTGTTATATATTGTAGATATAATGTTTACATTATCTACTTTAATAGTTAGTATATTTTGTTTTTTTCTAAAAACTAACTTATCTATATTTTTCAATATATACAATGTAACCATTACAAATAGCCAACCTGATATTCCTAGTATATATTGACCATATCCTATAGCAATTCCTATACAAGCTGTTGCCCATATTCCAGCTGCTGTAGTAAGCCCCCTTATACCACTTGAATTTTTAAGTATAGCTCCTGTTCCTAAAAAACCTATACCCGATAATACTTGGGCTGTTAGCCTTGATGGATCTAAGTTAATCTTTGAGCTATATTCTATAAATAGTAATACAGATGTTATAGATGTTATACACGATCCAATAGAAACTAAAATATGTGTCCTAAAACCTGCAAATTGATAAGACTTTTCTCTTTCAAGTCCTGTTAGCCCTCCTATAATAAGAGCTATTAATAACCTAGTTAATATTTCATTAGGCGATATAGCACTCCCCCTCCTTTATAGTTAGGTATATTTATATTTATATTTGCATAGGTTAGTCCATTATTACGACTATGTTTTTACATTAAAATAAAAAGGACTATTTAAATAGTCCTTTTTATTAATCACAAATATTTTGTTTAACAATATTTATATGAGTAGGATAAGCTATGTTTATTCCATTCTCTCTAAATGTTATTAGTATCTGAAGTTTTGCATCTTTAAGCACAGTAAAGTATTTATGAGATTGAACAATTCCAGTTATAGTGTACTTAGCTCCTACAGACTTTTCTTCAATATCTGTAACTCCATAAACACTAAACGAATCGTTATTTTCTTTACCTTTTTTTCTACATAAGAATTCCTTGTGTCTTTCATTTAATGTGTTGCATACTTCTTCTAATGTTTTAATCACTTCTAAAGGGTCTTCTTGGTATGGAACTCTTACACTTACAACTATTCTCATGTTTTTTCTACTGTAATTTCTAATACTGTTAATATTCCCATTTGGAATAGTTACCCTTCTTAAATCCCAATCTCTTAAACTTGTACTTCTAAGCCCTATTTCTTCTATAGTCCCTCTAAATTTCTCATTTATTAAAACAAAATCTCCAACTTGCATTTGTTTTTCAAATATTAAAAAAAAACCATTAAATATATCTTTTAATATACTTTGAGAAGCAACCCCAGCTATCAATCCAACTATACTTGCTCCTGTTACTAAAGTACCAAATTTAGTTACATCTACTATGTTAAACTCCCTTAGTAACAATATTATAGTTAAAACAAATATAACATAATAGGTCACAGAACATAAAAGGCTATTTAAAGTATTTTCATATCTTACATCAAATCTAGTAAATTCAAATATTTTTTTCAAAAAATATTGTATTAATTTTAATAAAATATAAGCACAAACAATTATAATAACTGAGTTTATTAATTTTGCCAAAATCATGATTAATACCTTTCTTTTAACAATTTATATATCTCAATTATTAATTATTAACGCTATGCTCAAATGATATACATATAGCAAAAAAGTCTTCTTTTATTTAGAAGACTCTTTGCTCAATTGTATATACTTGTTTATTGCTTGGTCAATTTTATTACTCGCACTAACCAATTCATCTTTAAATATATCCGGGTATTCTATATAAGTATTTATTTCTTCCCTTAGAGCTTCTATTTCTTTCTTTAGTAAAACCAGTTCATTCTTAGTCATATTATCACCATAGTTACAAATTTATATATATTCATTTATATTTTAACAATCTTTTCACTACTGTGTCAATAAACGTTTTTATTAATACACGATAACGTTCCTACCAGAAACTTTGAAGCAATTCCAACAAACAGTCCTGTTATAACAGAAGCAAACAACATATATGGTAAATATCCAAAGATCATACCATTTTTTATTATAATTCCCGCTACTGCTAGTTGACCTATATTATGACCTATAGAACCTACTACACTTACCCCCACTAATGAAAATTTATTGATTTTTAAAGCTAAGTACATAAATATTAAACTTAAATACGATCCGGCTATACTAAATAACAAATATGAAATTGGACCTGCAAATATAGATGACATCAATACTCTTACAGATAAAATAATAAAAGTATCTTTTAACCCAAATAAAACTAACGAAGTTAATGTTACTATATTTGCAATTCCTAGTTTTGCCCCTGGAAATATAGCTATTAATGGATTCGGCATATAACTTTCTATTATATATAAAATTAAACTATATCCTACCATCAATGACATATGAGCTAGTTTTTTAGTCTTCATATATTATGCTCCCCCCCTTAGTTGTAGTTTTTATTAATTATATCTTATCATTTAATACATAGGTAATGTAAATATTATATTTTTACAGTCAAAAAACTCGACCTGATAATTAGATCGAGTAAATTTACTACAATTAACATAGTTCTTTAAACATTTTTATACCTTTTGTATTTATAAGCTTCCATAGAACAATATCTATTATACCAGTTATTATTATACCTAATATCAATACACTAATAAATTTAATTTCTACAAAATAGTATATCGCTGCATATAATCCCACATATCCAATACCAGAAAAAGCACATATCACAGAACCCATACTTCTCTTAACAACTTCTGTTTCACTAATATAATCTAGTTTAGGATATAATAAATTTATATATAGTCCATATAAAGATGTTAGTATGGAACACTCAAAAATCAATATAATCATTGTAGTTATATATTCAAAATCAAAGTGTAATTTTAAACCTATAGCTAAGATACTTATTATTGAGATAGGTAAAATTAATAAAATATTTAAATATATCTTTGATTTTAATATATCGATCTCATCTAATGGAGCTGTCTTTAATATCCATATATTCTTTCCTTCTAAAGATATAGAGCTATTAGTTGTACAACTCAATAATATGCAAAAAATTATCATCCCAGTTATTTGAATGTTAAATATATCTGTTTGTGCACATATTTTCATTATTTGAGCTATTTTCTCTTGACCCATTACTAATATTCCTATAGCTAATACAATTAAAATTACCATTCCTATGGATGTGTTTAAAACATATATATACGATGATAAGTATCTTTTAATTTCTTTATTTAGCAATGCCTTAGTTGGAGAAGATTTTTTAAGTATTTTCTTTACCTCATAATTATCTTTTTTATAATTTTCACACATATTTGAACTTATATTGTTAAATTCTCTTGAGAATACCATAATAAATACTCCAAACACTAATACAG
>NZ_JAKEDR010000109.1 GCF_023653455.1 Paraclostridium ghonii | reverse complement strand
TCAGGGCATTTAACCGTAGGTTTCAATTTTCTCGACTCCTTTCTATAGGGGGAATGTGTTTTGTGGTGAAACCATTGTAAACCCTATCGGGGTCGAGATTCAAATATAAATAAGTTAACAGAATGTATCAAAATATTTGGGGGTAAGTATGAAATATAAAGTTTTAGAAGACTTTAGGAAAGCAAAAGAAGTTGAAGAAGATATTATAAATTTATATAATGAAGAAATTCCTGAAAAATTAATTTATATATGGAAAGAATATGGATTCGGTAGTTTTATGAATAACTATATTAAAATTATTAATCCAAATGAATATAAAGAATTGTTAGAGAATTCATATTTTAGAGGCAAGGAATCCATCCCAATAATGGTTACAGGATTTGGAGATATAATAACTTGGGAAAAGAATAGATATTTAGGTATTGTGAAATATCGTAAAGGAACATTTGATATTATGGAAGATGGGTTTGAATACTTCTTAAATGATATATTAGATCCTGAATATGTTAAAGATTTTATTGATAATTTACAATATAAAGAAGCTATAATTAACAATGGAATACTTGGTTTTGATGAATGTTTTGGATATGTACCTTTATTAGGATTAGGTGGTAGTGAGAAAGTAGAAAATTTAAAAAAGGTAAAGATTAGAGAACATATTGAGATAATAACTCAATTAGTTGGAAAGATAGAATAATATTTGATATATAATTATGATTAAACTAATTTCATAAAAATAAAGGGAGTGAGAGTACATTTTAGCTACATTTCAAGCATTTTTTCAGCTTGTGTAGCAAAATATACTCTCACTCCTTATTGTTTTGTTTAAATATAGATTTAAGTTATTGAGATAGTCTTTTTTTAGAATAAACTATATTACCAAGAATATAATTAAGTATAAAGACAAGCAATAAAATAAGTAAAGCAAGTACTATAACTCATTTTTAATACTTACATAATCAAAAATTAAATTTACAAATAATTATAGAAAGGAAAACAAAATGAACAAAATACATAAACTAACAATACGTGAAGAAGTTTCTAGATGTTTATTATGTCATGATGCACCATGCTCTAAAGCATGCCCAGCCAAAACAGATCCAGCAAAATTTATAAGATCTTTAAGATTTGACAATCCAAAAGGTGCTATTGAAACAATAAAAAATAATAACATATTAGGTGGAGTATGTTCAAAAGTATGTCCATCAAAAGCTTATTGTGAAAAGGCATGCAGTAGAACATCTATAAACACTCCAATAAATATAAAAATGATTCAAGAATACTTAATGGATTTAGATAAAGAGTTAAGCATCCCAACTTGCATTAAACAAGAAAATACAGGATTTAATATATCAATTATAGGGTCTGGTCCAGCAGGACTTGCTGCAGCAGTGGAATTAATAAAAAAAGGTCACAATGTAACTATATATGAAAAAGAAGAAAAATATGGAGGGTACTTAACTTATGGTATTCCAAATGATAGAATAAATCAAACATTAGTAGATTATGAGATAGATCAAGTGAAAAATTTAGGCGTTAACTTTAAAAACTTAATAGAAATAAAATCTTCAGATGAATTAAATACATCACATTCAGTTATATGGGCTTGTGGACTACATAAAGGTAAAACATTAGATATAGAAGGAATTGATTTAGAAAATGTAGAAATTGGAGTAAACTATTTACGCAAAATTAAAGAAAATTCTAATAGTGTTTATAAAGGTGATAATGTAATAGTTGTTGGTGGTGGAGACGTAGCGATGGATGTTGCTAGAATTGCTAAATTAAGAGGAGCAAATCAAGTTAACATACTATATAGAAGAACAGAAAATGATATGCCAGCTTATATAGATGAAAAATTACATACAAAAGATTGTGGAGTAAATATTTTTGTGAAATTTAAACCTTTAAGCATAAAAGGAAATAAAAAAGTTGAAAAAGCAGTATTTGAAAGTATCGGAAATGATAGTGATTTAACTTTAAAATGTGATCAATACATAGTAGCCATAGGTCAAGAATGCGAAAAAGATATATCTTTACTTAAAGATGAACAAAATGGAATATTTATTGCAGGAGACATAGATTCAAAAGATAAGACGGTTGTATGTGCAATTCAAAGTGGTAAAGAAGCTGCATACAAAGCTGATAAATACGTAAAATCTTTAAATATGAAAGGAGTTAAAGATAATGTTTAAAAAAGATTTATCCATAGAATTTTGTGGAGTAAAATGTGAAAATCCATTTTTCTTATCTTCATCTCCTGTAGATAATTGCTATGAAATGTGTGCAAAGGCATTGGAAACTGGATGGGGAGGAGTAGTATATAAAACTTTAGGATTTTTTATACCGACAGACTGTTCGCCTCGTTTTGATAAATTAGATAAGGAAAGTACTGATTTTATTGGATTTAAAAATATGGAACAAATATCAGAGCATCCACTTCAAGAAAGTTTAGATTCATTAAAGAAACTTAAACAAAATTACCCTACAAAAACAATTGTAGCTTCAATTATGGGACAAAATGAAAAAGAATGGGAAGACCTTGCAAGACTAGTTACAAAATCAGATGTAGATATTATAGAATGCAATTTTTCATGTCCTCAAATGACAAGCAATGAAATGGGTTCTGATGTAGGTCAAAATGCTCAATTAGTAAAAAAATACTGTCAAGCAGTTTCTAGAGGAACAAATCTTCCTATAATTGCAAAAATGACTCCTAATATAGGGGATATGACAATGCCTTCAATAGCAGCTATAAAAGGTGGAGCAAGTGGAGTTACAGCAATAAACACCGTTAAATGCATTACAGGAATTGATTTAGATAATATGGTTGGAAAACCTGTTATAAACGGAAAGTCAGCTATATCTGGATATTCTGGTAAAGCAATAAAACCAATTGCTTTAAGATTTTTACAACAATTAAGAGATAATAAAGAGTTAAAAAATATTGAAATAAGTGGAAGTGGTGGAGTTGAAACTTGGAGAGACGCTCTAGAATTTATATTATTAGGTGCTAGTAATATTCAAGTAACTACATCTGTAATGCAATACGGATATCGTATAGTAGAAGATATGATTAGTGGATTATCCTATTTTATGGATGATATTGGGATAGATAATTTGCAACAATTAGTGGGAAAAGCAAATCCTAATATAATACCTGTAGAAGATATAGAGCGTAATTTTATAATTTATCCTAAAATAAATAATGATATTTGTATTGGGTGTGGAAGATGTTATGTATCCTGCTTTGATGGAGCACACCAAGCTTTAAACTGGGATAAAGAATCAAGAAAGATTTCATTAAATAAAGACAATTGCGTAGGATGTCATTTATGTAGTTTAGTATGTCCAGTGCAAGCTATTTCTAAGGGTGAAATATATTATAGAGATAAAAATATAAGAGATATTACAGTTTAAATTTAAATAATTTTATGAAAAAGCATAGGTATTTTTTATCTATGCTTTTTCATGTATAAAATAAAAATATATTGACAAAAAAGAAATATAGATATATATTTTAATTATACTTATTAGCACTCACAAGAAGAGAGTGATAATAAAGATTTTAGTTAATACTAACATGTAAAATAAATAAAGGAGGGCCTTTATATGAATGTAGAAAAAATGACAGTAAGAGTACAAAAAGCCTTAAATGAAGCTTTTAATATAGCTGTAAAAAATCATAATCAACAAGTGGATGCAATACACCTATTAAGCGCGCTTGTAAACCAGGAAGATGGTCTTATTCCAAATATATTAGAGAAGATGAATGTATCTGTAGATGCATTAAATAATACTATAAATACAGAACTTAATAAATTACCACAAATACATGGGGAAGGAATAAGTTCACAAGGGGTAACAGCTACAAGAAAGATAAATGAAATTTTAATTAAAGCAGAAGAAATATCTAAAGAATTTAAAGATTCATATATAAGTGCAGAACATGTTATGCTTGCAATAATGGAAGTTGAATCTAAAACAAATATAGGTAAAATATTAAAACAATACAATATAAATAAGAATGGCTTTATAAACGTATTATCAACTGTTAGAGGAAGTCAAAGAGTAGAAACTCAAGACCCAGAAGGGACTTATGAAGCATTAGCTAGATATTCTACTAATTTGGTAGAATTAGCTAAAAAGAATAAATTAGATCCTGTAATAGGAAGAGATGAAGAAATAAGAAGAGTTATAAGGATTTTATCAAGAAGAACTAAAAACAATCCTGTTTTAATAGGTGAACCTGGGGTTGGGAAAACAGCAATAGTAGAAGGATTAGCTGAAAGAATAGTTAGAGGAGATGTTCCTGAAGGATTAAAAGATAAGATAATATTCTCATTAGATATGGGCTCTTTAATTGCAGGAGCAAAATATAGAGGAGAATTTGAAGAAAGATTAAAAGCAGTGCTTAAAGAAGTTCAATCTGCACAAGGCAAGATAATTCTATTTATAGATGAAATACACACAATAGTTGGAGCTGGAAAAACTGATGGAGCGATGGATGCGGGTAACATAATAAAACCGATGCTAGCACGTGGAGAATTAAACTGTATAGGAGCAACTACATTTGACGAATATAGACAATATATTGAAAAAGATAAAGCTCTTGAAAGACGTTTTCAACCAGTTATGGCAGAAGAACCTAGTGTAAGCGATACAATTTCAATACTTCGTGGACTTAAAGAAAGATTTGAGATTCACCATGGTATAAGAATACACGATAGTGCTATAGTTGCAGCTGCAAAACTTTCTGATAGATATATACAAGATAGATTCTTACCAGATAAGGCAATAGATTTAATAGATGAAGCCGGAGCTATGATAAGAAGTGAAATAGATTCTCTTCCAACAGAATTAGATACAGTTAGAAGAAAATTATTAACATTAGAAACAGAAAGAGAAGCATTACTTAAAGAAAGTGATGAAAAAAGCAAGCAAAGACTTGAAAATTTAGAAAAAGAATTAGCAGAATTAAAATCTAAAAATGATGAAATGACTGTTAAGTATGAAAAAGAAAAGAGTCAAATCTTAGAAACAAGAAACATAAAAGCTCAACTTGATGAAGCTAAGGGAAACGTTGAAAAATATGAAAGAGAGTATGACTTTAATAAAGCAGCAGAATTAAAATATGGAACAATACCAAAACTAGAAGAGAAAATAAAAGAACATGAACAAAAAATGCAAGAAAGTTATGAAAATGCTTTATTAAAAGAAGAAGTTACTGAAAATGAAATATCTCAAATAGTTGCTAAATGGACAGGGATACCAGTTACTAAACTTGTTGAAGGTGAAAGAGAAAAATTGTTAAAACTAGAAGGTGAACTTCACAAAAGAGTAATTGGGCAAGATGAAGCTGTAACTGCTGTAAGTAACGCAGTAATCCGTGCTCGTGCAGGACTTAAAGATGAAAAGAAACCAATAGGTTCATTCATATTCTTAGGCCCTACAGGAGTAGGTAAAACAGAACTTGCTAAAACTTTAGCTAACAACTTATTTGATAGTGAAGACAATATAATAAGAATTGACATGTCTGAATATATGGAAAAACATGCAGTATCAAGACTTATAGGACCTCCTCCTGGATATGTAGGATATGAGGAAGGTGGTCAATTAACAGAAGCTGTAAGAAGAAATCCATATTCTGTACTATTATTTGATGAAATAGAAAAAGCTCATGAAGATGTATTTAACATATTTCTTCAAATACTAGATGATGGAAGACTTACTGACAACAAAGGTAAAACAGTAGATTTTAAAAACACTATTATAATAATGACTTCAAATATAGGTAGTTCATACTTACTAGAAGCTAGTGAAGATATAAATGATGAAGCAAAAGAATTAGTTATGAGTGAAATGAAGAGAAGATTTAAGCCAGAATTTTTAAATAGAGTTGATGATATTATAATGTTTAAACCATTGGATAAAGAAGGGATAAAACAAATTATAGATATATTCATGAAATATTTAAGAAATAGATTACAAGATAAGAATATAGAAATTGAAGTTACAGAAAATGCAAAAGATGTAATGGTTAAAGAAGGATATAATCCAATTTATGGAGCTAGACCATTAAAGAGATATATAAGCAATGTATTAGAAACTATGATAGCTAAGAAGTTAATAGCTGGAGATATATATAACGGATGTAGCATAATAGTAGATGGAGAAAATGAAAATATAAATGTATATGTAAAATAAGTTGAAGTTTATATTTATTTTTAGATATAAATAAAAAGTTGACAATACAATGTAGAAAAACTACACTTTAGGTATAAATAAATATTAATAGATTGAAAATAGGCCATGAAGGTTGAAGTTTAACTTCTTCTTCTTGGCTTTTTTAATCATCAGGAAATTACATTTAATCTTGAACTGTGGATAAATGTAATTTTCAACTTATTAAATTTGAGCAACGGACCTGTTTCTTAAGGTCGTTGGCGACATGAGCGGAGCGAATTTTTTACACTAAAAAGATATTATTATAGGAAATAATATATAGTAAAGAAAATATTTCTAATGGAATCAATAATAATTTTTGTTAATAATTTCAGGGGGGAATAGAAAATGTCAAGAAAAGCATATCCATTTAGTGCCATAATAGGACAGGAGTGTATGAAAAAAGGACTTATATTAAATATAATAAATCCCAAAATATCAGGGATATTAGTATTTGGAGAAAAAGGAACAGCAAAATCAACTGCAGTAAGGGCAATTGCAAATTTATTACCAGAAATTGAGGTTGTAAAAGGGTGCAAGTTTAATTGTAATCCACACTATAAAGATAGTATGTGTCCTTATTGCCTAGAAAAAGTTAATAGTGGAGAAAAATTAGAGATAGTTAGCAAAAAAATGAAAGTAGTAGATTTACCTGTATCTGCAACTGAAGATAGAGTGGTGGGGTCTTTAGATATAGAATCAGGAATTAGAGTTGGAAATAAAAAATTCAAAAGTGGGGTATTAGCTCAAGCTAATAGAGGAATTTTATATGTAGATGAAATAAATTTGCTTGATGATCACATAGTAGATCTATTGCTTGATAGTGCTGCTATGGGAGTTAACACTGTAGAAAGAGAAGGAATATCATTTACACATCCAGCTAAATTTATACTAGTAGGAACGATGAACCCTGAAGAAGGTGAACTTAGACCTCAATTACTAGATAGATTTGGGCTTAGTGTTGATATAAAAGGAATAAAAGATCCTAACCTACGAGTAGATATAGTAAAAAATAGATCTGAATTTGAAAATAACCCAGATGAGTTTATTTTAAAATGGGTACAACAAGAAAAAGAGTTAAAAAGTAAAATAGAAAATGCAAGAAATTTAATAAATAAAGTGAATATTGATGATGAAATGTTATTGATAAGCGCAAATCTTTCAATAGCATTAGAAATAGATGGACATAGAGGAGATTTAACTTTGATGAAGGCATCAAAAGCCATGGCAGCATTTAATAATAGATGTGAAGTTACAAGAGAAGATATAGAAGAAGTTGCACATATGGTTTTATTACATAGAATGAAAAGTTTACCGTTTGAAACTTCTAAAAAATTAGATAAAGAAAAAATTAGGGAAATAATAGACTCTTCTATGGCTTTAGAGGCATAGGATAAAGATATTATAAAAAAGATCTGATAGAAGGTCTTTTTTTTATGCTAATATAGAATAAGAAGTAAATTAAAAGGAATAAATTAGAAAATCAAAAGGGGATTAATATGAACTTTGTATCGATAAGAAAATGTAATGATTATAATTATGATAATATAAAAGAGTCAATAGAGCGTAATTTAGATGATATTGGAGGGATAGAAAAGTATATAAAACGAAATAGTAAAGTGTTAATAAAACCAAATTTACTTATGAAAAAAAGTCCAGAAGAAGCTACAACAACACATCCAACAGTAGTTAAGGTAATATGTGAAATGCTGATTGGGTTAAATTGCGAGATAATAATTGCAGATAGTCCAGGAGGACCATATACTACATCAGCATTAAAAGGTATTTACAAATCAACAGGTATGAAAGATGTAGCTGATGAATTAGGTGTAAGTCTAAATTATGATGTAAGTGAAGTTAAGGTAGAAAATAAAAATGCTAAAGCTTTAAGGTTTATGGATATAATAACTCCAATAAGTCAAGTTGATCATACAATAAATGTATGTAAATTAAAAACTCATGGTATGGCTACATTTACTGGAGGAGTTAAAAATCTATATGGATCTATAGCTGGGTTAAAAAAAGCAGAAATACATTATAGATTTCCAAACGAAGAAATATTTTGTGAAGATGTATTATTAGATATTTGTTCGTATGTAAATCCAACTTTAACTATTATGGATGGAATTGTTGGAATGGAGGGAGAAGGACCTTCTGCAGGAACCCCAAGACATATTGGCACAACTTTAGCATCAACGAGTCCATATGCCTTAGATTCTATGGCTTGTAAACTTATAAATTTAGATATAACTAAAGTGCCTACTGTAAGAGGTAGCATTAAAAGAGGATACATAAAAAGCGATTTAAGTGATGTTAAGTTAGTAGGCGATGATATAAATCAATTTATTATAGAAGACTTTAAGATTCCAAAAACAAGTAAAGATTTTAGATTGCTATCATCAATTTTACCTAAATTTATACATGAGCCTCTTACAAAAATGCTAACGCCAAAACCAGTTGTTTCTTATAATAAGTGTGTAAAATGTAAAAAGTGTATAGAGGTATGTCCCGCAAAGGTTATAAGTTTAGATTCAACAATAAAAATAGATTTAAATGAATGTATAAGATGTTTTTGTTGCCATGAACTATGTCCTAAAAAAGCCATAGATATAAAACGAAATATAATATTTAAGTTAATAAAGTAAACTTGTAATAACAATTGGAGTATAAATATAAAAAATTTAAGTAACCGGACAATGTATATAATTCATATACTGTAAGGATGGGTTTTAAATTTTTTATATGAGGAGATAGGAAAGTGAGATATTTTTGGGTATTTCAAAATAAAAATTATGAAGAAGAATCAAAGGGAAGTTATTTGTGGGCTCCAAAGAAAAATTTAAAAGGAAAAACTTTTCACTACTGGAGTAGAATGGAAGATATTGAACCTGGAGATATAATTTTTAGTTGTGTTAATAGAAATATAGTATCAATAAATATAGCTAAAAAAGACTCAAATAACCAAATTGGGCCAAATGAAATAGAGAAAGCTGGGCATTTAGATGAAGATGGATGGATTGTATTAGTTGAGTATAATCAGTTAAAAAATTCTATGAAAATAGATGATTTTTTAGAAAATATAATGAAAATGCAAGATGAGAAATATGCTCCACTTAATATAAAAGGAAAAGCAAACTCTGGGTATTTATATCCTATAAACGATAGCCTTGGAGATTATCTAATCGATATAATTTGTAAAAATGAAAATGACATTAAATCATTAAATGAAGTTATCAGACAAAAATATATTAGTAATTTACCTTATAATGAAGTTAAAATTAAAGCTAAAAAGGCAAAAGGAAAGGTAAAATCAAAGACAAATAAAGTGGTTGAATATGATAGAAATCCATACGTTGTTGAGTATTCAAGAAGAAGATCTAATGGAGTTTGTGAGCTCTGTAGCAAAGATGCTCCATTTAAAAATTCAAAAGGAGAGCCATACTTAGAAGTGCATCATATAATATGGTTATCAAAAGGTGGAGAAGATAATATAAAAAATACAGTAGCTTTATGTCCAAATTGCCATAGGAAAATGCATGTACTTAACTTGAATGAAGATATAGAAACTTTAAGTTCAAAAAGAAAATAATTAATAAGAGTTAGTTAAAATAAAAATAATATATTTTAACTAGCTTTTTTATTTAATAGTAATTTCAAAATAGTCTTTAACAAAACTTTACCAAAATACATATAATAAAGAGTGTTAGTGTAAATTAAAAGCACAAAATTTATTTTAGGGGGAGTGTTTAATGAGGGTAGACTGCAAATTATATGAATTTAGAGGGGTATGGGTAGCTACAGTATATGATATAGATTGGCCAAGAACAAAAAATGATGCTGAAGCTCAAAAAAAAGAGTTCATACAGTTATTAGATAAATTGCAAAGTTTAAATTTCAATGTCGTCATGGTCCAAATTAGACCTACATCAGACGCTTTTTACAAATCAAAAATCAATCCATGGTCAGCATATCTTACAGGAATACAAGGGAAAGATCCAGGATATGATCCACTTAAATTTATGGTAGACGAAACACATAAAAGAAATATGCAATTTTATGGATGGTTAAATCCATACAGAATAACTACTAAAGGAACTGATTTAAGTGTATTGGCAGATAATAACCCAGCAAAATTAAATCCAGATTGGGTTATGGAGTTTAATGATGCTCTTTCTTATAACCCTGAAGATAGAGAGGTAATAAATTATTTAGCAACAACAGTTTTTGAAATTGTATCTAACTATGATGTTGATGGAATAATATTTGATGAGTATTTTTATCCAGAAGGGTATCCTATGCCAAAATGTGAGTGCAAATGTATTTGTGTATGTGGTTCTTGGGAATGTATAAATGTTGGCGATTATAGACGATCAGCTATAAATTATTTGATTAAAACAATATATAAAGTTATAAAAGCTACAAACCCAAAAGTACAATTTGGAATAAGTCCTTTTGCTGTATGGAAAAATAAGTCTAGTGATATAAATGGTTCTAATACAAATGCATTAGAAGGATATTATGCTTTATATTCGGATCCTTTAAGTTGGATACAAGAGGGTACTGTAGATTTTATAGCACCACAAATTTACTGGCCGATAAAAGATACTAAGAATCCATATGAAACATTAGTAAGATGGTGGGCAAATGTAGTAGAAGGTACAGATGTAAAATTATATATTGCTCAAGTTGTTAGCAAATCAGAAACAGCTAAAGAAATAGATAAACAAATTGCTATAAATAGAGAATATCCAGAGGTTAAAGGGAGCATATTGTTTAGCTATAGAGACATAGCTAGTAATAAAGAAGGTGTGGTTGAACAATTAGAAAAATCATATTCAGAAAAAGCATGCATCTTATAAAAAATTATCCCTTATAATAGGTACATTTAAACAAGTACACCAACATGTTTGATGTAATTATTATAAGGGGCTTTTTTATGTAAAAAACTTAATGTAATAAAATATGTATAATAAATATAAGGTTAGATAATTATCTAGCCTTATATTTATTTAAATATGTGCACATAAT
>NZ_JAKEDR010000108.1 GCF_023653455.1 Paraclostridium ghonii | reverse complement strand
CATATAGCATGTATTAATATCTTATATTAATATAGTATTAATGAATATATAAAAAGGTAGGTGTATATATGAATAAGTGTAAAGTGGCTGTTGTTCAAATGCGTATATATGAAAATAAAATTGATAATCTTAAAAATTTAAATTCAATGTTAAAGAAAATTTTGCAAAATAATGTTGATATGGTAATACTCCCTGAAATGTTTTGTTGTCCATATGAAACATCTAAGTTTCCTTTATATGCAGAATTTGAAGGAGGAAATACTTTTACATATTTAGCTAACTTAGCAAAAGATAATAGTATATACTTAGTTGCAGGTTCTATGCCTGAGTTAGATAACGAAAATAAAGTTTATAATACTTCTTATGTTTTTAATAAAAAAGGTGAAATGGTAGCTAAACATAGAAAAATACATTTATTTAATATGCAGTTAGGAAATAAGTTTGTTCAAGAGTCTAAAACTATAAGCCCAGGAAGCAATATAACTGTCTTTGATACTGAATTTGGCAAATTTGGTCTTTGTATTTGCTATGATTTAAGATTTCCTGAAATATTTAGAATGATGATAGATAAAGGTGCTAAATGTATTATAGTTCCTGCTGCGTTTAATATGAAAACTGGACCTTGTCATTGGGAGTTATTGTTTAAATGTAGATCTGTAGATAATCAAGTTTATACCATAGGGTGTGCTCCATCTAGAAACTACACCGATAAATACATATCATTTGGAAATTCTTTAGTTGTATCCCCTTGGGGTGATGTTATTAACAAACTAGATGATTCAGAAGGCTTTTTTATTTGTGACATAGATTTTGATTATGTTAATTCTATTAGAAGTGAACTTCCAGTACTTAATCACAGACGTACAGATTTATATAAATAACTTATTTTTTCATATCAAGTTTTTTATACTATAAATCTAGAATTAAGTTATAATTTTAAAAATTCGCTTCGCTTGATCGACTACGTCTGCTAACCACTTCATGTCTCCAATGACCTTAAAAAAGTGGTCCTTTGTTCAAGTTTATGAGTTGGAAATTATATTTATCCACAGTTCAGGATTAAATATAATTTCCTAATAATTAAAATAGTTTTTTATTTTCACAAAAAAACTTATTACAGGCAAATTTGTCTGTAATAAGTTTTTAATATCTACTTAATACTGATTTGTATTTAGGATCGTTATATAAATGATCAAAGTATTTATGAGATGATATATACCCTATTCCATAAAGTTGTTTTTTCTCATTTTTTATCCTATATGAGTTTAATGCGCCTTTTATTTTTGCTTTATCTTCAACAGTATTTGATTCATAAACGTCTCTTTTATTTTTCGGAATATCTTTTACATATGAAGGTTTTACAAAATACCTTGCATCTTTTACTTTTCCTTCATCACTGAGGTGTTTTAAGACTTCTCCATTTTTTCTATGCATTGGATGATTATCATATTCATAGTGTTGAGCTATATGTGTGACACTATCAAATCTATTTTCAAATCCTAAAATAGTCTTATCCATAAGATCATATTGAGATTTTTTATATTCACTTTCATCTGCTAAGATTATTATATTTCTACTTTTTATACCTAAATGTTTTAAAGCATATTTAAATTCATTATTTCTTAATTTTTCTTTTTCTTTTCTATCTATACCTTTGAACTTTTGTATTTGATCAAATACATTAACACCTGACCCATCAGAAACTAGTACAATGTAAACATTATCTGCACCGCATTTTTTTACAGCTTCTATTATTGCACTTCCCCCCCAAAGTACTTCATCATCTTGATGCTGAGGATAAAACACTACAGTATCTCCAAATTTTTCATGTTCAAAATTCTCATCTTTAAATCCTTGAAGTTTAACTCCAAATCCAATTATTATTAAAATTATTATTAAAATTATTATTCTAACCCTTGCTTTTTTCATCTTGTTCACCACCTAGCGTTGTTGTAAAAAAACATATGATTTGCTACTAAGTGTACTTATTTTTTCACTCTTATTTATAAATATTCATTTCTTCTACAATTGTCACCATTAAATAAAAAATTCGCTCCGCTCATGTCGCCAACGACTTCGTCCGTTGCTCAAAATGTCATTTTTTACTTTCACCAAGATACTAATATAACTATACTTCATAAGTTATCTACAAATACTCGTTAATCATAAATTCCTTAAGCGTAAAAAATCCGCTTCACTTGAGCGACTATGTCTTCGAACCACTTTGTGTGTCGGACGACCTTTTTAAAAAAGGCCCGTTGATCAAGTTTATAAGTTGGAAATAAAAAAACTACTTAAAATGTATGAATTTTAAGTAGTTTTTTTTACTAATAAATACTCAATACTGATGTATATTGAGGATCATTATATAAATGATTAAAGTATTTACGTGTTGATATATATCCAATTCCATAAAGTTGCTTTTTTTCATTTTTTATTTTGTATGCATCTAAAGCACCTTTTACTTTTGATTTATCTTCTTCAGTATTAGATGTATATATCTCTATTTGATCTTGAGGTATATCTTTTACATATGCCGGTTTTACAAAATATCTAGCATCTTTAACTTTTCCTTCATCGCTAAGCATTTTTAAAACTTTTCCATTTTCTCTATGCATCGGATGATTATCGTATTTATGATGTTGAGCAACATGCGTCACGCTATCAAATTCTTTTTCAAAATCTAATATAGTTTTCTCCATTAAATCAAAATGATTCCCTTGATGTTTTGTTTCATCCGCTAATATTCTTATGTTACTACTTTTTACACCTAAGCTATTTAATGCTGCTTTAAATTCATTATTTCTTAAAATTTTCTTTTCGTTTCTACTTATACCCTTAAATTGTGGAAGCTGATTAAATACATTAACTCCTGATCCATCGGAAATTAATACAACATAAACATTGTCTGCTCCGCACTCTTTTACTGCTTTTGTAATTGCACTAGCTCCCCATAAAGTTTCATCATCTTGGTGTTGAGGGTAAAACACTACATGCTGTTTAAATGCTTTATTTTCTTGCTCTTCATTTTCTCCATATATAAACTTAGCTCCAAGACCTATAATTAAAGTTATTATAATAACTATACATACTTTAAATATTTTTTTATTCATATTTGCACCACCTACTATCTTTATAATGTATATGCTCTTTAAGTATTAATGGTACACTTTTTCCTCATATTTTTCTATATTTTGTCGTTCTTTGTTACGTTATTGTAATATTTTGCAATTTCTCCTGCATTTTTTATTTTATATAATTTTCAATTTTATATGGTTCAAAAGGTTCTTTTTTAAATAAAATAGCATTTGTCGGACATTTATGTATACACTTTTCACAACCTATACACTTATCGTAAAACTCTATGTTTTTATATTTCATAACTATATTATTAGTTGGACATTCAAATTCACATAACTTGCAATTTATACATTTTTTTTCATCTATAGAAAAGTTTCTCTTTGCATATTTTTTTGCATAAATTAAAAAACTATCATAAACTAATTTTGTTCCAATAGTTCTTTTTTTATAATTTATTTTACTTCTTTTGTCGTTTATAAAGTCTTTGACTATGTTATTTACTTTATTTGGTGCGCAGTTTAATATTTTCATTATTTCATCATCTGTATTTTTTTTAAAAAATTTATGGTAATAATTATTAGGCATTTGTATAGATGTATTTATAACTACGTCTAACCCTTTTTTATTTAATAATTTTGCCAAATAAACTCTGCCCTCACTATGCTTATTTCCTGCTAATGTATGATATACTATACATTTTTTAGGTTCATTTGGTATATTTTTATTTATCCAATTTGTAAGTATTTTCGGTAACATCTCTGCATGTATAGGTCCTCCAAATACATAAAAATCATATTCCTTTTTTAAACGTTCTTCTTTTTCTATATTTATAAGATCTAAATTTATATTCTCTTTTTCAAATTTTTCTTTAAAAATCCCAGCTATATACTTTGAATTTCCAGTTCCTGAAAAAAATACAACAGCTCCGTTTTTCATAAATAGTCACACCTTCCTTTTAATTATTATTTATTTTTATTATAAATAAGGAACCCTTAAAAAACAAAGGTTCCTTATTTATTAAATATTAAACTATCTAGTTAATTCATATAGTGTAAGTGCATAAATTTCAGTTGCTTTTATCATATCTTTTATTTCAACATATTCATTTGGTTGGTGTTCTGTCTTTTCTCCCCAAGGAAAAATTGCCCCGAATGCTACACAGTTATCTATAGCTCTTGCATAAGTAGCTCCTCCAGATGTCATAGGAGTTGAATCACATCCTGTTTCATCTTCATATATTTTTCTTAGAGTTTTTATTAAAAAGTGATCTTCAGGTATGTATATTGATTTAAGCCAATCAAATTCAATATATTTTAATCCATATTCACTAGCTTTTTTACTTAATGCATTTACAAATACATCTTTTTCTACTGTAACAGGTATTCTAACATCTAAATAAATTTTTTCATCATTTTCATTAAAATCAACTTTACCTAAGTTAAATGTTAATTTGCCTGATATATCTTCACAGTTTGGTAATATATAACTTGCATGTGCATCTTCTTTTATTACCTCAGCTATAAAATCTATTGCAGGAGTACTTACCCCAGTATTCTTAATAGCCATACATAATCTAGATATAGAATTTATACCTTCATTACATTTTTGTGAATGTACACTTTTACCAATTACTGTTATCTTATTGTCCTCTTTTTTATAATCAAATTCTAGCCTATCTAATTCACATTCTAATTTATGTAAATTAATACTATCGTATGTAGCTTTACTTGGAACAGCATTGAATGCATCCCCTGCTTTTAAACTAACTTTTGAAGGTTTATTTGAAGATAATATACATTGTAATAATCCCTTTTCAGCGTTTATACATGGAAATTCACTATCTGGAGTAAATCCAAAGCTAGGTATCTCTTCTTTATTTTCGTTGTATTTAGCCATATCTCTCCATAAAGTTTCTTCATCTGTTCCAAAGATAAATCTTACTCTTTTATTTAACTTAAAACCTGCATCTAGTATTGATTTTACTGCATATATAGCTGAGATAGTAGGTCCTTTATCATCTTGTGTTCCTCTACCATAAAGTTTGCCATCTATTATAGTCCCTTTAAATGGTTCTACATTCCATGCACTTAAATCTCCAGCTGGAACTACATCTAAATGTCCTAATATACCTACTAATTCTTCGCCTTCCCCTATTTCTGCATATCCATAATATCCTTCTTTATCTTTATAAGTTTTAAATCCTAGCTTATCACATAGATTTAGCATATGATTTAGTGCATTATCTATATCTTTTCCAAATGGATATTCTTTACTTTCTTCCCCTATTACACTTGGAATCTGTACACTTTCAATAATTGCATTAATCATTTCATCTTTAATGTTTTCAACACTTTTTACAATTTTATCTCTCATATTCCCTAATCCTTTCTTAAAACATAACTTTAATTATAATTATACCAATTTATATTTTTATTTGTTATATTTTCTTCTCAAAATCTCACTAGTTTCCATTGATAATGTAGATAAAGTTGCAAGCCCAAAACAAACTAATAAAATATTTAAATTAAAACTATAAGGAATATTAAATATTTCTCTCATAAATGGAAGTAAGGTTGACATAAACATAGTCAAACAAATACAAACTGCACCTAGTACATATTTATTACTTGTAAATCCTAATTCAAATATTGATTGAGTATTTGATCTTGATGCAAATGTCTGCATTATTCGAGACAATGTAAGTGTTGCAAATGCCATTGCTACTCCTAATTCATCTGAGTATCTAAGACCTATTAATTGAGCCATTATTGTAACTGCACCAATTATATAACCTCTTGTTAAAACAAATCCTATTGTATCTTTAGTCAATATCTTTTCATCTTTATCTCTTGGTGAATTATTCATTACACCCTTTTCAGGATTTTCTACCCCTAATGCTATTGCTGGTAGTGAATCTGTTACAAGATTTATAAATAGTAATTGTATTGTAGTAAATGGATTTGGTAAGCTTGTAATTACCGCAAATAGTATTGCTATTATTCCACCTAAATTTCCTGAGAATAAATACATTATTGATTTTTTAATATTTGTATACACTGTTCTACCTACTTCTATTGCATTTACTATAGTTGCAAAGTTATCATCTACTAAAATCATATCAGATGCATCTTTTGCAACTTCTGTTCCACTTCCCATTCCTATTCCTATGTCTGCTTGTTTTAATGCTGGAGCATCATTTACTCCATCACCTGTCATTGCACAAACTTTACCTTTCCTTTGCCAAGCTTTTACTATTCTTATTTTATTTTCAGGTGAAACTCTCGCATATATCGATATTTTTTCTAAATCTTTATCTAATTCTTCATCACTTAATACATCTAATTCATGCCCTGTTAAAGCTATATCGCCATTATTAAATAAGCCTATTTCTTTAGCAATTGCTTTTGCTGTTGTTTTATGATCTCCTGTTATCATAATTGTTTTTATTCCTGATTTTTTAGCATTTTCAATAGCTTCATAAACTTCTTTTCTAGGTGGATCTATCATAGCAGTAAGCCCAATTAAAGTTAAGTTTTCTTCATCATTTGTTGTTGGAACAAAATCTTCACTATTAACCCTTTTAGTAGCTAGAGCTAAAACTCTTAAAGCCTTTTTTGAAAACTCTTCATTCATACGCTTATATCGATTTAGTATTCTGTCATTTATTTTAACTACTTCATCTCCGACCAATGCATATTTACATCTACTAAGTATTACATCGGGAGCTCCTTTTGTAAACATTGCTACATCTTCATCTACTTTATGTACAGTTGTCATTCTCTTTCTATCACTATCAAATGGTAATTCACTTATTCTAATATTTTCATTTCTTATTTTCTTATAATCAAAACCCTTTTTATTTGCATAATTTATAAGAGCTATTTCTGTAGGATCTCCTATTTCAATTCCTTCACTTGTTACTTCTGAGTCATTACACAAACTTGAACATAATATTATAAATTCTTCTTGTTTTGATAGCACTTTTGCTGCTGCAACTTCCAAGCTATCATTGTATGCTAATACTCTTTCAGGGTTGTATATATATGTATCTACAACTGTCATTTTATTCTGAGTTAAGGTTCCCGTTTTATCTGTACATATAACACTTGTTGACCCTAATGTTTCAACCGCTGGTAACTTTCTAACTATAGCTTGTCTTTTAGCCATAATGTTTGTCCCAACAGCAAGTACAATTGTCACTATAGACGATAATGCCTCTGGTATAGCCGCAACTGCTATAGCTACCGCAAACATAAACGAATCAATTAATTTAGCTCCTCTTAAAACATCTATTAAAAATATAAAAGCTGCTAGTATTACTATTCCTACTCCAAGTTTTTTACTAAAATCATCCAACTTAATTTGAAGGGGGGTTTGCTTATTTTCTGCATTTTCTAATAAATCTGCAATTTTGCCCATCTCAGTATTCATAGAGGTTTGTGTTACTACATACATGCCTCTTCCATAGACTACCATAGATCCACTAAACACCATATTTTTTTGGTCTCCTAAAGCTGCATCTTTTATTATTACATTATTATGTTTTAACACAGGTTCTGCTTCTCCTGTAAGCATTCCTTCTACAACTTTAAGAGTTTGTGATTCTATTACTCTTCCATCTGCTGGTACATAATCTCCAGCTTCTAAAATTATTATATCTCCTGGTACTATATCTTTTGAGTTAGCTGTAATTTTTTTATTATCTCTTATGATTTTTGCACTTGGAACTGACAATTTTTTTAAACTTTGAAGTGAACTTTCTGCTTTTTTGGTTTGAACTACGGATAATATTGAATTTAAAATTAATACCGCAAATATAATTGAAGACTCCATTCCTTCTCCTAAAAATATTTGTACAAGTGCTGCTATTAATAGAATAATAACTAAGGGATCTTTAAAAGTTTCTAAAAATAATTTCCAAATTGCTACCTTTGCCTTTTCTTTTAATTCATTTGGGCCATAATTATTTAATAACTCTTTTGCTTTTGTTGAGCTTAAACCTTTTAAGCTAGAATTTACCTGGCTTAAAGTCTCCTCTACACTTTTCTTATAAAACATATACTTCCTCCACCTACATTAATTTAAATAAAATTAGAAGTTAAACTTGATATCAAACAAAAAAGCCCTTAAGCAAACTTTTATGGTCTTTAAAATTTACTTAAGGGTCTTAAATCTCTTTTTTAATATATATTTATATAAACATTATATACGTTTAATTTATTTTTGCAATATGTTGTTAGAAAAAATAATATATGAATTTATTTTCTTTTTATAACTTTACTAGCTTCCATTGATAAGGTTGAAAGTATTGAAAGTCCAAAGCAAGTCATTAAAGTTGTAAAGTTAAAGCTACTTGGCATTGTAAATATTTCTCTCATAAATGGTAGTAATGTTAAAGAGAACATTATTAAACAAGAACCTACTGCTCCTAATACATACTTATTACTTTTAAATCTAATTTCAAATATTGTTTCTGTATTTGATCTTGATGCAAATGTCTGCATTATTCTGGATAATGTAAGAGTTGCAAATGCCATTGAAACGCCTAACTCTACTGAGTGTTTCATTCCTATAAATTGAGCAATTATAGTAACAATTCCTATTATACATCCTCTAGTTAAAACAAAACCTAAATCATTCTTTGATATAATACTTTCATTTGGATCTCTAGGCAAATCTTTCATAACACCATTTTCAGGTTTTTCAAGGCCTAGTGCTATTGCTGGTAATGAATCTGTTACAAGATTTATAAATAATAATTGTATTGTAGTAAATGGATTTGGGAAGTTTGCAAATACCGCAAATAATATAGCAATTATCCCCCCTAAGTTTCCAGAGAATAAATACATTATAGATTTTTTTATATTTGTGTAAACTGTTCTCCCAACTTCTATAGCATTTACTATAGTTGCAAAATTATCATCTACTAAAACCATATCAGATGCATCTTTTGCAACTTCTGTTCCGCTTCCCATTCCTATTCCTATGTCTGCTTGTTTTAATGCTGGAGCATCATTTACTCCATCTCCTGTCATTGCACAAACTTTACCTTTTCTTTGCCAAGCTTTTACTATTCTTATTTTATTTTCAGGAGAAACTCTTGCATATACTGATATATTTTCTAATTCTCTATCTAATTGTTCATCACTTAAAGCATCTAGTTCACTACCAGTAAGAGCCATATCTTTATCTTCAAATATTCCAATATCCATTGCTATTGCTTTTGCAGTTGTTTTGTGATCTCCTGTTATCATAACAGTCTTTATTCCAGATTTTCTAGCATTTTCTACAGCTTCATAAACTTCTGCTCTAGGAGGATCTATCATTGCAGTAAGTCCAATTAATGTTAAATTACTTTCATCTTCAATGGTTGGTACAAAAGTTTCGTCTTCTATTTTTTTAGCTGCAAATGCTAATACTCTTAAAGCTTTATTAGAAAATTCTTCGTTCATTTTCTTATATTCCTCAATTATATCCTCACTTGCTTTTACAACTTCATCTCCTACTAATGCATATTTACATCTATTAAATATTACATCTGGAGCTCCTTTTGTAAACATAACTACTTCATCATATACTTTATTAATAGTAGTCATAAGTTTTCTATCACTGTCAAATGGCAATTCATTTAATCTAGGATTTAAATCTCTTATTTCTTTATAATTAAATCCACTTTTATTAGTGTAGTTCATAAGAGCTATCTCTGTAGGATCTCCTATTTCAATTCCTTCATTTGTTTTATCTGAATCATTACAAAGTGCTAAGCTTAATATAAGAAAACTATTTTGGTTAGATACATCTTTTGTTGCTGCAGTTTCAAAACATTTATTATTTATCAGGGCTTTTTCAGGATTATAAACAAAATCATCTACAACCGTCATTTTGTTTTGTGTTAATGTTCCAGTTTTATCTGTACATATAACACTTGTTGATCCTAAAGTTTCAACAGCTGGTAATTTTCTAATTATAGCTTGTTTCTTAGCCATATTATTAGTTCCAACAGCTAAAACTATAGTTACTATAGAAGATAATGCTTCTGGTATAGCTGCGACTGCTATAGCTATCGCAAACATAAATGAATTTACTACTTCTCCACCTCTAAATACTTCTATACCAAATATTAAAGTTGCTAGTATTACTATCCATACCCCTAATTTTTTACTGAATTTATCCAATTTAATTTGAAGAGGCGTTTGCTTTTTTTCTGCATTTTCTAGTAGATCTGCAATTTTTCCCATTTCAGTATTCATAGAAGTTTGAGTTACCACATATGTTCCTCTACCATAAACTGCCATAGACCCGCTAAAAACCATATTCTTTTGATCTCCTAATGCTACCTCCTCACTTATCACTTCTTCATGTTTTAACACAGGCTCTGCTTCTCCTGTAAGCGTACCTTCTACAACTTTTAAGTTTTGAGCATCTATAATTCTTCCATCAGCTGGTACATAATCTCCAGCTTCTAAAATAATTATATCTCCGGATACTACATTTCTAGAAGGAACTGTAATCTTTATACCATCTCTTATAATTTTCGCATTTGGAACTGATAATTTTTTAAGACTTTCTAAAGATCCCTCTGCTTTTTTAGTTTGAACTACCGATAGTACAGAGTTTAAAATTAATACTGCAAATATTATTCCACACTCTACTTCTTCTCCTAAGAAAGCTTGAACCAACGCCGCTATTAATAATATTATAACTAGTGGATCTTTAAAAGTTTCTAAAAATAACTTCAATGTAGGAGTTTTCTCTTTTTCTTTCAACTCGTTGTATCCATGCTCCAATAGCATGTCATGTGCTTTGTTTGAGCTTAAACCATTTAAACTGGAGTTTAATTGATTTAGTGTTTCATCTATACTTTTTTTGTAAAACATAATTTACCCCCACTTAATTTATTTAAATAATAAAGACCTCCAAGCAAACTTTATTTAAAGTAAAGTTTACTTGAAGGTCTCGCTAACAAGGTTTTATCTTGCTAATCAACCGGGATTTTAATCCGAAATTGACGATTGATTATCGTTTTTTAACGAAAGCTACTCCCCTTCAAGGAGTACTAAATTATTTATATAAATTATTATATACTTTTATTTTAGTTTTGCAACATATCCATAATATGTTTTTTAATTTTAACATTTATTTAACATTATAGTATTATTTATAACTGTAATAATTTTACTTAACCTACACATAATACTTAATAAATATTTAACCAAGGTAGGTATGCTTATGAAT
>NZ_JAKEDR010000107.1 GCF_023653455.1 Paraclostridium ghonii | reverse complement strand
ATTCCTTGGCTTGCAAGCTTACAAAAAGCAAGACGTATTGATGATATTAATTTATTTTATGGAATTTTTAATGGAACAAGTAATTTCATTCTTGATCATATGTACAAAAATAATCAAGATTTCAGTGAAGTATTAAAAATGGCACAAGATCTTGGATATGCAGAAGCAGACCCAAGTGCTGATATTGATGGATATGATGTAGCTAATAAGGTAGTAATCAGCTTTGCTTTAGCATTTGATAACTACATCAATATAAAAGATTTTCCATGCTTTTCCATAGCAAAAGTAACAATTGATGATATTCATTATTTGAAAGAGAAGAAAAAAGCGATAAAATACATTGGTGAAGCAGCTCTTCTTGATGGTTGTTATGAAGCTTTTGTTATGCCAAATATTTTTGATTCAACTACGCAAGAAGCCAATGTTCCTACTAATTTCAATCTAATTACTTTGCATGGAGAAACAATTGGTGATCTTAAGTTTTTTGGACAAGGAGCTGGAAAATTACCAACTGCTAATGCTATTATTCAGGATATACTAGATATTAAATCACAATGTATTGAATGTGATGCAAAGGTTGATAAAGGAATGCCTTACTGTGATACGCTGTTTGCTAACCGTTTTATGATTCGTAGTAAATATCTTATAAAAAGTGAAAATATCGAAAAAATTGATGAATATAAAGGGAATTACTACTTGTATACATCAGCACTCAAAACTAAAGAATTTATGGAGCTTATGGAAACTGTATTAGAAAAAGATAAAAATGCATTTGTTGCTAAAGTAGCTACATTTAAACAGGAGAATTAAAATGGTTAAAGTTGTTAAATTTGGAGGCAGTTCTGTTGCTAATTCTCAACAGTTCAAGAAAGTAAAAAGAATTATTGAAAAAGATGATACAAGAAGATTTGTTGTAGTTAGTGCTTCAGGTAGAGAATGTAGCGAAGATAATAAAATTACAGATTTACTTTACCTCTGTCATGCACATATTAAATATAATATTAATTGTGATAAAATTTTTAAGATGATTGAAGAAAAATTTCTTCGTATCGCAAAAGATCTTGGTCTACATTACAATATTGAGAAAGAGTTATCCCTTATACATTCTCAACTAGATAAAAATATAGATTTAGACTATCTAGTAAGTCGTGGTGAGTATCTAACTGCACTATTAATGGCTGAATACCTAAATTATGAATTTGTTGATGCAAAAGATATCATTTTCTTTAATTATGATGGAACAGTTGACTATGATAAAATCAATAAAGTATTTAATGAAATTGTCAAAGATTCTACTCGTTTAGTTATTCCAGGATTTTATGGATCCTTACCCAATGGAAATTTAAAAATAATGTCCAGAGGTGGAGGTGACGTAAGTGGAAGTATTTTAGCTAACATCATCGATGCAGATGTCTATGAAAACTGGACAGATGTATCTGGAATATTAATGGCTGATCCTAGAATTGTTAAAAACCCTAAGGAAATTGATGTTATTAATTATAGTGAACTTAGGGAATTATCATATATGGGAGCAAGTATTCTTCATGAAGAAGCAATCTTTCCTGTTAAAGAAAAAGATATTCCCATTCATATTTTAAATACCAATCATCCAGAAAGTAAAGGGACAATTATTAAAGATAATGTAAAAAATGATAGTGATAATATCGTAACAGGAATTGCTGGGAAAAAAGATTTTTCTATTATTACAGTGAAGAAAAATCATATGTCTAATGAAATAGGTCTAATCAAAAAAGCCTTAGATATATTTGAACGTTATAGTATTAGTATTGAACATATACCAACTGGTATTGACTCATTCTCATTAATTGTTGAAACTAAAGCGATTAAACCATATGTATATGAACTTTTAACAGATATAAAAAAGAAATGCCAAGCTGATGATGTGTCAGTTATAGATGAAATTTCCTTAATTGCTACAGTTAGTAGAAAAATGAAAAATCACCCTGGTATTTCAGGTAGACTATTTACTGCTTTAGGGAATAATGGCATTAATATTATTGTAATCTCTCAGACTAGTGATGAATTGAATATCATTGTTGGTGTTCACAATAAGGATTATGAACAAACAATTAAAGTAATATATGAAGAGTTTGAAGGAAATAGATGTTAACGAATAAATAAAAATGCAGGGCTTGTAAAATAAAATGTGTATTCTCCTAAAAAATGGTGATAATCAAGATATTAATCTAATTACCAAAATAGGAGGTACACATTTTTTATGTACAATAAAACTATAAGAGATATTAGTATTAAAATTTATGAATTAAAATTAATTATTTAGGTATTAATATTTTAAAAAGGGTGATTAAATGATAGTTAAAAATATAAGAATAGATTTAATTTACAAAAATAGTGACCATATTGTTATGGTACATGATAGTTTGTCTAATATATTGGATATAGATAATAGGCTTATATATGCCCTAATATCCAAGTTTGAAGATGGAATAGACAAAAAGTATATATATGAGCTTATGGAGCCTAAAGGTTGGAAAAGAGATGTTCTAGATGATAATATAAATTTACTTTTAGGTTTGAAGTTTATAGAAGATGTTGGAGATAATATAGACTTAGAAAAAATGGAAAGAGAATTTGAAAATTTTAAAAAGCATATATGTAGATTTTAATATGGGACACATATTTTTTATGTGTCTTTTTTTGAGTATAGATTTATATTTGAATATAAATTAGAGGAAAAAGAAAATATAGTTCACAAGAAAGAGATGGATATGTTTTGTTAGGTATTTTAATAAATAAGGTGATATAATTAATTAAAGGTGGTGAACTAATGAAAAAGCCAAATTATGAAGATTTTATAATGAAAAGAGCGATGGATATATTTGCAGAAGAAGGTCTTAAATTTTTTGGAATAGATAAAAAAGTAAAAGATATTGGACCAACTGAATTGGTTATTTTAGATAGCAAGAATATGTATATGGATTATACTTTTTTAATGGAAGACGATAGCTATATACACTTTGAGTTTCAAACTACTAATAAGGGTGTAGATGATTTAATGCGATTTAGAACTTATGAGTCTTTACTTAATCATCAAACTAAAAAGCACGTTATAACATATGTTGTTTACTCAGGCGATATAAAAAATCCTATAAGTGAATATAATTGTGGGATGAATACTTATAAAGTTAATGCTATATCTATGGCAAACGAGGATGGAGATAAAGTATTTGATGAAATAATACAAAAGTTATCTTCTGGGAATGATATAGACAAGCAAGATATAATAAAACTTACATTTACACCAGTTATGGGTGGAAAAATGGATAAAGGTGAAAAGATATTAAAGGCTATAAAGTTAAGTAAGGAGATAACAAGTCCATATAAAAGAGATATGGAATCTATTTTATATGCTTTTGCTAATAAATTTTTAAGTGGTAAAGATTTAGAAAAAGTAAAGGAGGAGTTAAGGGTGACTGAATTAGGAAAGAGCCTTATTGAAGAAGGAAAAGATGAAGGTAAAAAAGAAGGTAAGAAAGAAAAAGCTATAGAGATAGCAAAGAGCTTATTGGATATATTATCTATAGAAATAATAGCTCAAAAAACAGGATTAACTATAGATGAAGTAAAGGCCTTAAAAGATGAACCTAAATAAATTAATTTTTTCGTTTATAGTAGGTATTAAAAAAATTTTATATTTACAACATTCAACGAAAATACTATGCTAAAGGCACTTAAAAAATGATTGAGAACTAGGAAAAATCTAGTTCTTTTTTTACGTAGATAAACATTTTTTAGACAAGGAGTTTGATTTTATAACAGTATACATTGAGATATATTAGAAAAATGTAAATTATTCCAAAGTACGACACACTTTGACATGGGCTATTGTATATAATCATATTGAGATATAAAAAATATATTTGGAGGAATTATATATGCCAAAAATAATAAAATGTAAAACTTGTTCAAAAGAGATAGCATCGAATGCTAAGTTTTGCCCAAGTTGTGGATCAAAAAATAAAAAACCGATTTATAAAAGAGGTTGGTTTATAGGATTAGTAGTACTATTTGTAATAATTGGGCTAGTAGGTGGACAGGGTTCAAAAAATCCAAGTTCGAAAACTGCAAGTAAACAGGAAGTTAGTGAGAATGAACAAACACAAGAGGTTTCTTCAACAGAAGAAAAAGTTCCAAAAGAATATAAATCTGCATTAAAAAAAGCACAAAGTTATAATGATACTCAGAGTATGTCTAAGGCTAGACTATATCATCAGTTAACATCAGAGTATGGAGAGAAGTTTCAAGAAGAAGCAGCTCAATACGCTATAGATAATGTAAAAGCCGATTGGAAAGAAAATGCATTGAAAAAAGCAAAGAGTTATAGTGAGGGTCAAAGTATGTCTAAGGATAGAGTATATGACCAATTAACATCAGAATATGGAGAGCAATTTACAAAAGAGGAAGCACAGTATGCCGTAGATAATATGGAGCAATAGAGGACACATACATATATGTAAAAATTTAATATTATAATTTAATACTAATAAATTTAAAGATGTTTAGTAAAAATGCCATTAGAATACTTTTATTTGAATTCTAGTGGCATTAACTTTGTCTTAAATATATAATAGAGAAGATAATGAGATTTTAGAACGCCAAAATGCCAAATGTTATACATTAACAATCCCGCCAATTGAGAAAACTACACAAGGTGAATTAAGAACCTTTAAAGTTACTAAAAACGGTTATTTTTATTCTGTTGAATATTATGGAGAAGGGTAATTTAAATATCTTTAGATTCAGTATTACTAACCTCGCTCAAGTTTTTCCAGTACCTCTTGGGCATCATTCTACTTTGGAGCTTTTTATTTTCACGCTCAGCTATATTAACACTATTAAAATACTCACTCCACAATGTTTCATAAAAATTATCATCTATACTTTCTAGCATTTTTTTAAACTTATTATCTACATCTGTAATGTAATAGCCAGACTTATTATAAACCAAAGCTAAATCTCGATTTTCATCATATATAATAAAATTTTCATTAGATAGTCTCTTTGAAAAATGTTTAGCAATAAGTTCTAATACATTATGTGTAGGATTAATTTTGCTTACAAGTATATTATTAAAAGACTTAAATCTTACAAAACCCATCATACGATGTCTCTCAAGAGATACTTTTTTTACAAAATTATCTATGCCTATAACTATATCGTTATTTTTATAAAGATCTATTTCATTTCCTACCTTAAACCCCATTACAACGTATCTATAAATATAACTATAACACTCATTCATATCAGATAAATAAGCTAAATATATTTTATTCAATGCATTTTTAGATATCTTTTTTTCTATAGCCTCATACACTTTTTCATACTTTTTTAAATCAGTATCTATATATTTAACGTCATCTAGTAGATTATATTTATACTGGTGTTTATTATATATATTCTCAGCATGAGGCTTAGAATAATATGATTCATATATTGCAGTTAATAACCCTTCAAAGGTTCCATCAAATAAATAAATTACCATATAATCACCTCTTAAAGATCTCCAATAATTGAACTAAACTTATCATCTAATAAATTAGTAGGATCTAGTATTTGAGATGGATTTATTATTTTATCAAAAAAGTTTAATTGTAAAGAATTGTTATCTACCCTATTTAAATCAATACCAGGTGTTAATCTATTCTTTATAAATACCTCATCAAACTTAGTATCTCCATAATAAATTCCGTTGCACGTTATAAAGTACTGTGCTCTTTTTAAAGTAACTCTAAGCTTTTTTAAATCCTCAAACCTCAAATTAGAAACCCTTCTAGTTACGATAATCTTTTTAGCAGATTTCATACCTATTCCTGGTACTCTAAGTAAGGTTTCATAAGGTGCTTTGTTTATTTCAATAGGAAATAAATGAATATTTTTAATTGCCCAATCAGTTTTTGGGTCAAAGTTCATATCAAAATTTGGGTTATCTTCATTTAAAAGTTCCCCAGCTTTAAATCCATAAAATCTAAGTAGCCAATCAGCTTGATATAGCCTATGCTCTCTTATTGTAGGTGGATTTTTTATATCAGGTAGGTTTTTATGATTAGTAGTATTTACAAAAGCAGAATAGTAAACTCTTTTCAATTTATATTTATCATATAAATTACTAGTTAAATTAAGTATTTTGTAATCACTTTCATCAGTTGCACCTACTATAAGTTGAGTCGATTGTCCTCCTGGCACAAATAAATTAGAGTTTTTAAACTTTTTTCTTTCTTCTTTATTTTGAATAATATTGTTTCTTATATTTTTCATAGGCAGTAGTATTTTATCTTTGTTTTTATCAGGTGCTAATAATTTCAAACTATTTTCAGATGGAAGTTCTATATTAACACTCATTCTATCAACGAGCATTCCACATCTTTGAATTAACTCTTCACAAGCACCAGGTATTGCTTTTAGATGTATATATCCATTGAAATTGTGCTTGTTTCTAAGCTTGTATACTACTTCGTAAAGTTTTTCCATAGTATGGTTTTCATCTTTTATAATTGCGGAACTTAAGAATAATCCTTCTATATAATTTCTTTTGTAAAAATTTATTACTAAATCACATATTTCATCAGGTGTAAATAATGCTCTTTCTGTATCGGTCGATTTTTTATTTATACAATAACTACAATCATATATGCAGTAGTTTGTCATAAGTATTTTTAAAAGCGATACACATCTACCATCTTGAGTAAATGTATGGCATATACCACTTGATGATGCATTACCAATTCCATTTTTTGTGTTTTTTCTTTTACTACCACTAGATGAGCATGATACATCGTATTTTGCTGCATCTGATAGTATTCTTAGTTTTTCTTTTATATCCAAAATATCACCACCATAAATGATATTTTATAGTTTTTGTAGATTTGGGTCAAATGTAATTAATGTAAGTAGTTTAATCAATAGATTTTTCTTAACGTACGGATTCCGCATTTTCCTGATGTTACTCCTTCATGTATCTATTTAAAACCCAATCAAATGTAAAATATAATACACCCCATAATAGTAAATCAAATAATAAATTTATATTTAATCCATTTGAAAATCTATATTTTAACCCTGTTATTTTATAAACAATACTTGCTCCAATAAATGTTAGTATAAATGTCAACCAATGTATGTATGAAGATTTTTTCATAAAGACGCCCCCTTTAAACTATAACTTAAACAAATTATAGTAAACAAATGAATATTTGTAAATTATTTATTTCAATCAAAAATATTAAAACAATAGGTATTATTTAAATTGAATTTTTATATTATCACTATTAAAGTACACCAAGTCGCCATCATCATAGTGCCATACCGCTTTAAAATGAGTTGGTTGAATTATACCATTGTTATTTTTATACTCACTACATAATGCAGACCACTTTCTTTTTTCATAACTACCATCACCTTTATCAACCCACCTATCGTCAGTTTCAAAGGAAGTCATTTCACCTTTTTCATTAAATGTAAAAACTCCACTTGCAGTTACACCATCATATGATATAGTTGCCTTTGAGTGTAAATCATCGATTGCTTCCCATTGTATAAAGTCTTGCAATGCTGCATTTGGTACAATTAAACATTCTGCAAGATAAGTTACTAATGCACTTTGATTCATCTCTTTACCAGTAACATCAAATATACTAAACGTCTTGGCTACTACCCCCTTCATTCTGGCATTATTATCCTTATATATATACTCTATTCCCTCAAATGGTACTCCAAATAGTGAACTATCTATATGCGCTATACGGTATGGTTTTTCAACTAGATTATATTGATTATAATCAATTGATAACTCTTTACCATCTTTTCCTTGTAAGAATGGTACATCTGTAAAAACAGCATTCATATATGACATCTTAGGTTTTCCAATAAACCCACAATACGTAAAGTATTTTTGTACAGGTTCTGGTAAATTCTCTATATCTTTTTGAGTAAATTCACCTACAAAGCTATTTTCTTCTTTAGTTATTTCTTTTACCATTTTTTTAAACTCTGCTCTTTCTTTTGAAATAGGTATATTAAAATATACTACAATAATACCTATTAACATTAATACTCCCCAAATAAATACTCTCATAGATTTTTTACGCATTATCTTCATTCTTAATCTCCATTTTTTCTAAATTATTCATAAGTAAAGCAATTCCATTTGACAAATCCTCAATATTTTTTTGAGAAAACCCTTGAAATAAAGATTTCATAAATTCTTCTTCCATGGATTGTCTACCTTGAAAGTATTCAAAACATTTTTGAGTTAAACTAATACGAGATATTCTTTTATCACTTTCATCTTCTTGAATTATTAAAAATCCTTGATTTTGTAATAGTAATGCCATCTTTTTTGTATTTTGCCTTGATGTTCCTATAAGCTTTGAAATTTCACTTATAGATGGATTTGAATTTACCATAGATATTGTTGCTATGAAAAACCACTGCTTAACAGTAACATTTTCATCCATTTTATCCCCTAGTGCTTGTAGTCTATTTGCAAGCGCAAATATTGAACCAAAAACATACTCTCTATTTTGTATATTTTTCAAGTTAATCACTCCTTATAAATTTATACTATATATAATACGTAACTAGTTACATATATGTCAATAAACAATATAACTAGTTACGTATTATTTAACTCTTATATAAAACATCTTAACCTTTTCTTAACCAAAGGTTATGTATTATATAAACACAAAGGAAATTATTTTAGATATATAGTAAATTAGGAGGTATTTTTTATGAAAAAGATTAATGCGTTTCAACTTAAGATATTTGCACTTATATTAATGTTAATGGACCATTTGTGGGAGGCATTTCCAAATGTTTTTCCAATGTGGATTCATCCATTAACAAGAGTTGTGGCACCGATATTTGGATTTCTATTAGTAGAGGGGTTTTTTCATACAAGAAATAAGCTGAAATATAATTTGAGATTATTTGGATGGGCTGTATTTATGCAAGTTGGAAATATGATTATTAGTTTTGCACTTAAATCAAAAGAGATTGCAGTTGGTAATAATATATTTCTAACATTAGCATTAGGCCTTACTATTATAAATTTAATAGAATATAGTAAAAAGAAACAGTTAACTAAAAAATTACTTATTTTAGTATTAGCAATAGCTTTAATTCCATTATCATTCTTTGTTGAAGGTGGAATAACTATAGTACCGTTTATTATAATAACATATTTATTTAGAGGTAATATGAAAAAACAAATAATAAGTTATTTAATATTATCTGCTTTTTTATTCTCTAATTTTTTATCCTCTGTAACTTCTGCCCCAAACCAACCTATAGGGATGTTAGTGCTTAACACAAACTTCCTATTTATATTAGTTATTCCATTTATGTTTTTATACAATGGAGAAAGAGGTTTAAATAATAAATTTAGTAAATACCTGTTCTATGTATTCTATCCATTACACTTATGGGCATTAGCTATACTACAGTATGTATTAAAATAATCTAGGTATAAAAGTAGAGTAATGATATCATTACTCTACTTTTATATACTAAGGTATTGATAGTATAATGTTTAGTTGACATTTAAGTACTCACTTTTTTTACAAAATAAAAGAGCATAGAGTTGCACACAAATCCACGAAAGGAATGATCTCTATGCTCAACAAGAATTATGAAATTCTTTGTAAACTTAGAATATCTACTGAATTCGAAGAAAAAATAGTTAAATATATTGAAGATTTTACAGAAACTACAATAAGCTATACGGGTAGCAGGAATATAGTACTGAGGGTTTCTTATAGCATATCAATTTATAACAAGATAAAAAAATTTGACAGTATATTGATTGATGGTACTAAAGTTAAATGTGGTTCTAAAGAAATGATGTATAATGAAAAAGCTCTACTTGCTTTCAGTATAGGGCAATCACATAAAAAGTTTAAAAGACAACTATCTAAATATTCTTGTGATAACGTAATAGTGAATGGGGCGCTAGGTTATTCAAATTTAATAAAATATTATTTAAAATAGAGCTTACCAATTTTGGAAAAGCTCTATTTTTTTAGATTGATTGATAGATTTTAATACCACATATATTTTTAGACTCAATTTCTTTATAATTTGTATCTATAAAATACACTACTTCTAACAAGTAGTTTATAACGTAAAGAAATGTATAGTGCTTAACCTTCTCTTAACCAAAGGTTATGTATTATATAAACACAACTGAAATTACTTTAGACAATATGAGAGGAAGGTGTTTGAATTTAATGTTAGTATTAAAAAATATAGTTAAAAAAATTGGAGAAAGAGAAATATTAAAAAATATAAATGCAGAGTTTGATGGTGGTATGAACTTTATACTAGGTCCATCAGGTAGTGGTAAATCTACACTTTTAAAGATTATAGGTGGTATGGATAAAGAGTTTTATGGAAATGTAATTTATAAAGAAGAGTCATTGAAAACTTTTAAAGAAAAAAGATTCAATGACTATCATTATAACGATATAGGATTTATATGGCAAAACTTTCAATTATTAAATCATTTTACGGTGGAGGAAAATGTTAAGGTAGTTTTAGAACTATCGGATTTATCTAATAAAGAGAAAGATAAGAAGGTACAGGAAATTCTTTACAAATTAAAAATTGATACACTAAGAGATCATAAGGTAGCTAATTTATCTGGAGGACAAAAGCAAAGAGTTGCAATAGCAAGAGCATTAGTTAAAAATCCAGAAGTAATAATAGCAGATGAGCCTACAGGATCTCTAGATAAGGAATCTACAAAAATTATAATAGATGTTTTAAGAATAATAGCTAAGAAAAAATTGGTAATAGTAGTTACACATGATAAATCATTGGTTGACAAAGAAGATACCTGCTTTTATTTAAAAAATGGAACTATTGAAAAAGTACAAAAAGGAGAAAAGACTACAAAATCTACAGTTAAAAAACAAAAACCAAAGCCACGCTTAAGGCTATCAAATGCAATTAGACAAGGTAGAAGAAATTTCAAGGCTATGGCTTTAAAATTTATACTAACGGCAATAGTTTTAGGGGTATCAACTTCCTTGTTAATATTAAATATAGGTGGAAGTGTAGTAGAGAGTGGATTAAAAATGATGGGGGCAGGAGTTGGTGATGGTGACATTAGAGAAATCTCTATAACATCAAATATTAATAATAATGATACTAGCAATAGTAAAATTAAAGAGATTGGAGATAAATATGAGAATGACCCTAGGGTTGAATATTTTGCCTATGATTGTGTTATATTTGGGCCTAAAATTTATGTTGATGGTAAAAACATACCTGAAGAATATGAGCCACAAGAAACACATGATAAAGG
>NZ_JAKEDR010000106.1 GCF_023653455.1 Paraclostridium ghonii | reverse complement strand
GTGTAGTATATATTGGATTTTACAATCTTCATTTAAGTATGAAGCTATTCACATGATAATATTAAATATTGCAATAAACTTTATTATTATTTTTATATGTATTTATTTTTTTGATAGACTACAAAAGATATATAATCATAAAAAGTATTATATATATATTATTTTAACAATAACAGTTAATATATTTATAATATTATTTTTAAATATATCATATGAAAAAATAGGGGATTTATATTCAATATTAGTAAAGAATAATATGGAATATAGTAATGTTTTAGGTGCACTTGTGATTTCAGGTTTCATGAAAAATACATTCCCCTACATTATATTTATTATAAATATAATATTAATATCTATATTTATAAATTCTATAAAAGTAGAAAAACAAAAAGTTAAAGCAGAGTTTGTAAACGAAAAATTAGATATGCAATATAAATACTATTTAATGGTAAAAGAATCACAAGAAAAAATGAGGCAAATATACCATGATATGAACAACCATATGAAAAATATAAAATCGCTAAAAAATAGTAGTGAAGATGTAGATAAATACATTAATAATATAGAAGATGAAGTGAAAAGTAGTAAAAATATTTATAATACAGGAAGTGTACTTTTAGATATTATATTATATGAAAAAAGCAAAGACTGCATGGAAAATAATATAGATTTTAATATAGGTATAGATTTTAGCAAATGTGAATTTATCCAAATGATAGATATAAGTAGTATTTTTTCAAACTTAATTGATAATTCAATAGAAGCTTGTAATAAAATAAATGATAAAGAACTAAAAAGATATATAAATATAAAAAGTACCTTTATAAAAGGATACTATGTTATTAGGTGTGAAAATAGTAAAATAAATAAAATAATAGTAAAAAATAATAAAATTTTTACTACTAAAAAAGATAAATTTTTTCATGGTTTAGGACTTGAAAGCATAAAATCATCAATAAAAAAATACGATGGAGAATTAAAACTTAAAAATGAAAAGTATAAATTTATAGTAAGTATTCATATACCAATTGAATAAGATTCACTATGTTCATGGCGCCAAGGAAGCAAGCTTCCGTTGCTAAAAATTCACTGTGTTCATATCTTAGTTTACTCAAAACGTGCTAGTTGTCGGCAAAAAAATACTAGTTGTCGGACTTATATTGAACAAAAATTTCACAAATGTTACCTTTTTATTTAAAGAAGGTAACATTTTTTGTGCACAGATTTAATGCAGGAAAGGGAGGTAAAATTTTGACTATATTTAAACTAGCAATATCTTATATGAAAAAACAAAAAGGAAAAACCATAGCACTATTATCATGTATAGTGCTTGCAGTTATGCTTATTTTTTCTATGATTGTAATTAGAGATTCTGGATATGATTGTCAAATAAAAGAGGCAAAGGATTTGTATGGTGACTATCACATAGCGTTTGAGGGGTTAGATAAGAAACAAACACAAAAACTTAAAAATGAAAAAGATATATCAAAGTCAAATATTTCAAAAGAGCTATGTGAAATAGTCAATAAAAAAAGTGGTGTTAAGCTTGATTTAAATTCATTTGACAAAGGCGTTATAAATTCTATTGGATATAAAATGAATGGAAGAGAACCTGTAAAAGATGGAGAAGTGGTAATAGAAAAAGAAGCTGCAAGTCAAATGGGTATATCTGAGCCGTTAAATAAAAGCATAGACTTTATGCTTTTAAATAAGTATCTTGATGATAATGGAGTCAACAATATAGACAGTGAAAACAAAACATTCAAAATAGTTGGGGTGATAGAAAAACCAGATAAATATTATGAATCATGGTATTCTAGATATAAAGCTTTTATATATGAGGAATCTAAGCTACCAATAAAAGTAAAAGACACATATACTGGAACAATATATCTAAACTCAGAGGAAAATGTACCTAACTTTGTATCTGAAATGACAGAAAAGCTAGAGACGCCTCCATATAATGTACATGAAAATGCTGAGGTTAATTCAGCGAAAAGTTTTAAAGAACAATCAAAAATTGGCAAAGAAAGCAGAGGGAACAAAGAAAAAATTATAAATTTAGTCCTTTTAGTTGTTGTATCTACTATTGTAATATACAACATTTTCAATATTATTTTTCAGGATATGACTAGTCAAATAGGGATTATGAAATCTATTGGGATGTCAAATAAAAAAGTAAAAAATATGCTTATTATTATGAGTTTTATTTATATAATTTTAGGAACCACAATAGGTATAGGATTTGGAATGATTTTTTCATATATTGGTTTAAGACTAGTGTATGGATATAGCTCTATGCTAACAATACAGATGTATAGTATAATATGCTCTTTTGTAGTTTCAATCATATCAGTATCTCTTTCTAGTTTTATAGTAATCAAAAAGTCTATGAAAATGTCTATAATTGATGCTATAAGAGCAAGTGAGAAGTATGAGAAAAAATCAAAGAATAATAAAAAGAAAGATAAAAAAAGTAAAAATTTACTTATAAGTATAGCTAAAAGAAATCTATGGAGAAATAAACCTAGAACAACATTAACAATGCTAGCAATTACTTTTGTTGGAACAATGTTTATATTAAATTTAGGGGCTGAAAGTTTGTTAAAAAAGAATATGGCAGAAGGAATAGTAGGTGGCATATGGTCGATGTCATATGGGAGTGTGGATAAAACTGTTGAGGGCAACGTAAATAGTTCAGACTATTTATTTTATAATTTAGACAATAATTTAATACAAAAAGCGAATGATATAAAAGGTGTAGAGTATGTAGAACCACATTTTTATAATCCTCAATGCCAAATTTTACTTTCCGAAAATAAGTTGTCAAAAGCTTATAAAGATGAATTAGGAAGAGTAAATAATTCTTATAAAGAGGAACACAAAAACGAATATCCACTTTTAATAAGAGGATATAGTGACGATATGTTAAAAAACAGACGAGGATTTATTGAAAAAGGTGAAAATATACTAAATCCTACATCTGGTGAGTACAAGAAAGTAATTTTAGTTAATAACACAAATTCACAAGTTACACACAATTTTGATGCAAAGGTAATTGATGATGTAAAAATAGGAGATATTATAGATATAAAAATCCCTGTATATAGAGATGGTATTGAAAAATATGAAAACTTCAAGGTAGAGGTCGGAGCTATCATGAAAGAGTCATATGCAGCAGGTCAAGATGGTAATTCACAAGCTCAAGGGGCTCAAGTAATATTTAGGGAAAATGACTATAAAGAATTAACAGGTCAAAAAGAGTATAATAAGCTTTTCGTAACAACTGAAAAAGGACAGTTATATCCTGTAGAAAAAAGATTAAAAGAATTAACTAAAAATTATAGTTCTACAGAGATAAATGGAAAAGGAGAAGAACTAAAAATTAAGGGAAAACAACAAAGTTCAGAAGAAAAGCTTTCTGTAATATATCAGTTTTTGATTATATTAATACTTGCGGTGAATATCATTTTCATTATGAGAAGTAATATTATTGCAAGAAGAAAAGAGTTGTCAACTTTAAGAGCAATTGGAATGAGTACGAAAAGTATTAAAAAAATCTTAATTATTGAAAGTGAACTATATGGAATTGTAGCTTCTATAATAGGAGCTGTGATTGCAATAATTAATCATAATTATAATATAGCAATAGTTAATAAAGGTCTTTTAGCAGGTGGATATACTAGGACAATAAAGCCTGACATCCCTTGGAGCCAAATAATTATGCTATTTACAATTTTTATAGTTATAGGATTTATTTCTATATATGTATCGAAAGATAAAATAGAAGGAGCGTCTATTGTTGAGGGGATTTCTGAAAACTCATAAAAACTATTATATATATAAATAAAAATTAACTTGGAGGAGAAAAACATGAAAAAATTAAAGGTATCAAATATAAAAAAGATATATGGTAAAGGGGAAAATAAAGTAGACGCAATAGATGGAACAAATTTAGAAATAGAACCAAATAAGTTCACAGCTATAATAGGCCCTAGTGGTTCAGGAAAAAGTACACTACTTCATTGTATGGCAGGACTTGATAAACCAACTTCGGGAAATGTGTATCTTGATGACATAGATATATACACTATGAACGACGATAAATTATCAAAGATAAGAAGAGAAGAGTTTGGATTTATATTTCAAAGCTACAATCTAATACCAGTTATAAATGTATATGACAATATAGTTCTTCCAGTATCTGTAGATGGGAAGATAGAAGACAAAGATTACATAAATACTTTAATTAAGAAGCTAGGGATTTCAAGTCAAGTTAATAAATTTCCAAATGAACTTTCAGGAGGGCAACAACAAAGAGTTGCAATAGCGAGGGCACTTGCAAACAAACCTTCAATCATATTTGCAGATGAGCCAACAGGGAATTTAGATTCAAAGACTACAGATGAAGTAATGGATATTTTAAAAATGTGTGTCAAAGAATTTAATCAAACATTAGTTATGATAACTCATAATGATGAGATTGCAAAAATGGCTGATAGAATTATAACTATAGCTGATGGAAAGATAGTTGAAGCTAAAGAGTTAACATTATAAATATTATTTTACAATTATATTTTCCTAAAGAAAGGGCGACGATTTATTTTGCTTTATTGATTATATATATACTTTAATCTATAATTAGTTTTATAAAAGTTTTTATAAAACAAAGGGAGAATTATATGATTAAAAAAAGTAATATTGAAGACTATAAAGTATCAAATAAAGCCAAAATAGCCAGATTTATATATAAACAAAATGAAACTTCAAAGCAAGAGATTTGTCAATTGTTAGGACTTAGTATGCCTACTGTACTACAAAACATAAAAGAATTAATTGAAGCTGGAATTGTTAGTGAGGTTGGAAAATATCAATCTACTGGAGGTAGAAAGGCAAAAGTACTTTCTATTTCTGAAAGTATTAAATACTCAATAGGAGTAGATATAACTAATAATCATATAAGCTTTGTATTATTAAATTTAAAAGGAAATATGATAAAAAAAGAAAGAATAAGATACAGGTATGAAGACTCAATAGATTACTATGAAACACTGGGTAAATTAGTAGATAATTTTATTGAAGAGTCTAATGTAGATGTAGATAAAATATTAGGGGTAGGCATATCTATACCAGGAATTATAGATGAAGACAACTTAATACTAACTCGTTCTCATACCCTAAAGTTAAGTAATATAAGTTTAAAAAACTTTATTCAGTTTATAAAATATGATACATGTTTTAAAAATGATGCAAATAGTGCTGCATATGCTGAAATTACTTTAAATAATAAGCAGTGCATATATTTATCTCTTAGCAATACTGTAGGAGGAGCTATCTATATGAATAATAGTATTTATATGGGTGATAACTTAAAAAGTGCAGAGTTTGGACATATAATAATTAGACCAGATGGTAAGTCCTGTTATTGTGGTAAGAATGGATGTGTAGATGCTTATTGTTCTGCAAAAGTATTATCTCAGCATTCAGATTATGATTTAGATTTATTTTTTAAAGAATTAAAAAGAGGAAATGAAAAATATTTAAGTATATGGAATGAGTACCTAGATAATCTTGCTATAATAGTTACAAACTTAAGGATGGTATTTGATTGCTATATAATTTTAGGTGGATATGTAGGTGGGTATCTAGAAAATTATATTTTAGATATTAATAAAAGTATATCCAAATACAATAGTTTTGAGATTGATACTTCTTATGTAAGTGCTGCTAAGTATAAAAAAGAAGCTTCTGCAGTAGGTGTTGGTATACAGTTTATAGATAATTTCTTTGATTCGCTAATATAAAGTAAAAATTACTATATGATAAGTTAAATTATTCTTATCATATAGTAATTTTTTGTTTCCAAAGAAATTTTGGAAAAATATTGATTTTTACTAATAGATGTGACATAATGTAATTACTTTTATAAAATGTTTTATAAAAGTAATTACATATTAAGGGGAGTACAGATGAAAAATAAAATGAAAGTCGCAGTAATGAATGGAATAGGTAAAATGGGATTTATAGAAAAAGAAGTACCACAACCAAAAGCTAATGAGGTTCTTGTTAAACTAGAATATGTAGGTATTTGTGGATCAGATCTTCATTATTACGAGACAGGTCGTATAGGAGATTATATTGTAGAACCACCATTTGTACTAGGTCATGAGCCAGGAGGAGTTGTAGTTGGATTAGGGAAAGAAGTAAAACATTTAAGTGTTGGAGATAAAGTAGCACTTGAACCAGGAAAAACATGTGGGCACTGTGAATTTTGTAAAACAGGAAGATATAATCTTTGTCCAGAAGTAATATTCTTTGCCACACCACCAGTAGATGGGGTTTTCCAAGAGTATGTATGTCATGAAGCTGATTTATGCTTTAAGCTTCCGGAAAACGTTAGCACGATTGAAGGTGCATTAATTGAACCTTTGGCTGTAGGTTTTCATGCAGCGATCCAAGGACAAGCTCAAGCAGGTCAAACAGCAGTTGTAATGGGTGCTGGATGTATAGGGCTTGTAACTATGATGGCATTAAAAGCTATGGGTGTTTCTAATGTATATGTAGTAGATATTATGGAAAAAAGATTAGAAAAAGCCTTAGAATTAGGTGCTACAGGTGTTATTAATTCTAAGGAAAAAGATGCTGTAGAAGTGATAATGAAACTAACAAATGGTAAAGGTTGTGATTTAACAGTAGAAACTGCAGGTGCTGAAATAACTACAATTCAATGTATACATATGGCTAAGAAAGGTACTAATGTAGTGTTAGTTGGATATAGTAAAACAGGTGAAATGACATTACCTATGAGTTTAGTATTAGATAAAGAACTTACATTTAAAACAGTATTTAGATATCGTCATATTTACCCAATGGCAATAGAAGCTGTTGCAAACGGAAAAGTTAATTTAAAAGGAATAGTAACAGATGAGTTTACTTTAGACGAAGTTCAAAAAGCTATGGATTATAGCGTAAATAATAAAAGTGACATAGTAAAGGCTGTTATTAAAATATAAGAGATGCATAGTAAATTACTTAATTAAATAAGGGGAGATAACATGATTGAAAACACAATATCAGATGTAAATAAGAATAAAAGTACAAGTGACAAAGTACCTTTAATAAGTAAAATTGCTTATGGTATGGGAGATGTAGGTTGTAATTTTAGTTGGATGTTTGTAGGAAATTTTTTAATGATTTTTTATACTGATGTGTTTGGGATAAGTATGGCAGCTGTATCTATGCTTATGCTATTTTCAAGATTTTGGGATGCTATAAATGATCCTATTATTGGAAGCTTAAGTGATAGAACAAATACAAGATGGGGTAGATATCGTCCATGGTTATTAATTGCAGCACCTTTAACATCAATTGTATTAGTATTAACATTTTGGGGACATCCTGATTGGAGTAATACCTCAAAGGTAGTTTATATGGTAATAACTTATTGCATTCTTGTATTGGGATACACTTGTGTTAATATTCCTTATGGGACATTATGTGGAGCTATGACTCAAGATATAGAAGAAAGAGCTAAGATAAATACATCACGTTCAGTTAGTGCCATGATAGCTATAAGCATTATAAATATTATTACGGTACCATTGATAGACAATTTAGGTAATGGAAATGCCCAAAAAGGTTATTTATTAGTTGCAATAGTCTATGGAATTATATTTGCTTTATGCCACATATTTTGCTTTGCAAAAACTAAAGAAGTAGTAGAAGTTCCTCAAAAACAAAAACTATCTATGAAAGTTGAGCTTAGGGCAATTTTACAAAATAAACCTTACATATTAGCATTTATTGGTCAATTATTATTTGGATTTACGCTATATGGAAGAAATGCAAATGCATTGTATTATTTCACTTATGTAGAAGGTAATGTTAAGTTCTTTAGCACATACTCACTAGCTATTATGATTCCATCTATAATAGGTGCAGCATGTTTTCCTTTATTATTTAAGTGGACAAAAAATAAGGGTAGAGCGGCATCAATCTTTGCAATTTGCACAGGTATATCTATGATAATTCTTTACAAATTTAGCATAGGCACATCACCAACAATATTTTACATATTATCTGCTTTAGCTCAATTTTTCTTTTCAGGATTTAATACTGCTATATATGCTATTATTCCAGACTGTGTTGAGTATGGTGAGTGGAAAACAGGTATAAGAAATGATGGATTTCAATATGCATTTATTTCCCTAGGCAATAAAATCGGTATGGCTTTAGGTACATCTGTATTGGCTTTATCACTAGGGGCCTTTGGATATGTTGCAAATCAATCGCAAAATAAAGTAGTACTGGCAATTATGAAACATTCATTTACAACTATACCAGGTATAATGTGGGTTATTACAGGGATTGTATTGTTATCATATAAGTTAAATAAATCTACGTATAATAATATAGTTGAAGAACTTAAAAATAGATGAGAATCTAGGGATTAAATGTTGAAGGAGATTAAAAATGAAAAAGGTAATTTGTATAGGAGAAGCACTTATAGATTTTATATCTATAGATACAGGTAAAAATTTAATTGATACTTCAGGTTTTATAAAAAAAGCAGGAGGAGCTCCTGCTAATGTTGCAGCAGCAATATCAAAGTTAGGTGCTCAAGCTTATTTTTGTGGAACTGTCGGTGATGATGCTTTTGGGAGATTTTTAGAAAATACTTTTAATAAAAATAATATAAACACGAATTTAATGTTTAAATTAAAGGATAAGAATACTACTTTTGCATTTGTATCATTAAAAGAAGATGGAGATCGAGATTTTGAATTTGCAAGAGGTGCCGATGAATTTTTATCTTTTGAAATGATAAAAAATGATTTAGATAAATTTGACTTATTCCATTTTGGAAGTGCAACAGCATTTTTAGATGGAGAGCTAAAAAATACTTATTATAAATTAAAAGAGTATGCTTTAAATAATAATAGATTAATATCTTTTGATGCCAACTACAGAGATAGCTTATTTAAAAATGAGAAAGAGATGTTTATAAATTGTTGCAAAGATTTTATCAAAGATAGTGATATAGTTAAATTAAGTGAAGAAGAAGCTTATTTAATTAGTGATAAAGACACTATTGGAGGAGCATCTGATTATCTCATAAATTTAGGGTGTAAGAATCTTGTTATTACCTTAGGTAAAGAAGGGGCTATGTTGGTAACTAAAGAAAAGCAAGTATTGATAAAAACAAAAGAACTGGAAATGAAAGATGCTACAGGTGCAGGAGATGCATTTATTGGAGCTGTTTTGGCGCAGATATTAAATGAACCAAGTAAAAATATTGAAGAAATTGTGAAATATGCTAACTTAGTTGGGGGAATTACTACAACTAAGTTAGGGGCTTTGGAGTCTATACCGACTTGGGATGAAGTAAAGAGGTATTTGGAGGAACTAAAAATATATTGATGTAAATATTTATATATAAAGAAAAGATGATAATAAATAGAAATGAACTAAGTGTCTTAAAGTGATTAATAAATTACTTAAGACACTTTTTTATTACAAGAATGATACAGAAGTATATATGTACTTACTGTTCTTTTATATATAGGATAATATTAAATATATAAGATAATAAGGAGAAATAATTGATATGATAAGAAATATAGAAAATAAAGACATAGACGAAATAATGGACATATGGTTAAAAAGTACTATAAAAGCTCATGATTTTATATCTAAAGAATATTGGGAGAATAGCTATAATACTGTAAAAGATGTATATATACCTATGTATGATACGGTTGTGTATGAAGATGATGAAGGTATAAAAGGTTTTATAAGCATAATAAACAATGAATTTATAGGAGCATTATTTGTTAATATAGATTTTCAAGGTAGTGGGATAGGCAAAAAATTAATAAATTATGCAATATATAAATATAAAAAATTAAATTTAGCAGTATATAAGGATAATAAAAAATCAGTAGAATTTTACATCAACAGAGGATTTAAGATAATAAAAGAACAAGTAAATGAAGATTCAGGCTACAATGAGTATATAATGGAAAAAGATTGTGAAGATATTTAGATAGACAAACTTATAAATAGTTAATATCTTTTTTATGCTTAAGGAAATTACGCTTACAAAAAACTTGGGATAACTTGTGAAACTTAGTTATATCAATTAATATGTTTTGAGCGTAAAAAAGGATTTTGAGCAACGGACGAAGTCGTTTGAGTAACGGGACACGAGCTTGCCGAGTGGACGTTGACGACATGAAATTTGAGCGACATGAAGTGGTTCGCCGACGTAGTCGCTCAAGCGAAGCGAAATTTTTATTATGTAGTTTGAATTTTATATTATACAGCAAAAAAATAATTACACAAACTATAAAGTGGGTATAAATATAAAAACAAATTACAAAGGGGGATTCACATGAATTATAAAGAACTTATATCAAATGGGAAATCAGTAAGAGAGTTTTTAAATAGAAGTATAGAAGAAAAATATTTTAATGAAATAAAAAGCTACATCAAAAATTCTAAAAAGTTATTACCTGAAATAAATATTGAAGTAAAAATATTTGATAATAAAGATGTCTATGAAAAATTAAACAATATAGCAGGGTACAATGGGTATATGATAGAAGCATCTAATTATGCTGTCATACTATCAGATGTTAAAAAGGGATATGTTGAAAATAGTGGATATATTGGAGAAAGATTAATATTAAAAGCAAGAGATTTAGGGATTGACTCGTGTTGGGTAACTTTTAAAGATAGTAATGCTATAAAAGAAAAATTAGATATTTCATCAGATAAAGAAGTTACAGCTATTATAGCTTTAGGTTATGGAGATGATAAGAATACTAAAAATAAAAGTGGCTCAGACAGATTAGGAATAGAAAAGATTGTGTATATGGATGAGTGGGGTACAAATGCAAGTATAAATGAGATAGAAGAAAGAGGTCTTCTTGATGCATTTAGCTATGCTAGAATAGCTCCATCAACTCTTAATAGACAACCTTGGAGATTTATAATAGATGGGGGCCATATTATATTAGCAGTGAAAAAAGATGATTTTACTAACAATTATGAAAGAAGCATAGATGCTGGAATAGTAATGTTGTATTTTGGTTTAATAATAGATACAACTATGTTTGATCTAAAATGGAGTATAGATAATATTAATAAAGATTACAAAATACCTGATAACTATGAAATTATGGGTTATTGTAGTATATAGTAATTTATATTGAGTTATAAAATATAACTATCAAGATATTTAAATAAAACTAATAATATTTTAATATTGAATCAAAATACTGACAGTTGGGTCGATTAACCTACTAGTTGGGGCATATATATTGATACTAAAAAATAAGGATGTTATCTTT
>NZ_JAKEDR010000105.1 GCF_023653455.1 Paraclostridium ghonii | reverse complement strand
CAATCGCTGGTAGTGTTGGGGGCAATAAGATGAGGATATAAGAGAGTGAGGAGTGTCGAGGGGGTTAGGATATTTGTTTTTTTTCCAGGAGGAGGCGGGCTACGGGGTTGGCTCTTGTTTCCTGGGGTCGGGGGAGTTTATTAGAAACCAGTATTTATTAACCCACATTATATGTTTTTGTTATTTTATATCGTTCTAGTGTTTTTTATTTATGATCATACATAATTATTACCTTTAAGCTTTTTAAATACTATAATAATCATTTGGAGATAGTTCAAATTAAATAAAAAAATATCCGTATACAATTCCTAGGTTTATACAAGTTAGTACACTATAAACCTTAAAAATTATATACGGATATATATATTTATTATTTAGTATATTATCGTTAATTTTATTTTTTCTTATATGAACTTGTTGTTATATACTCTTTTTTTGTTATATTCCCATTAGAATCTTTGAATTCTCTATAAGTTTTAACTACATTGCTACTTCCTGCATTTTCAGTCACAACACTTATTTTTTGCTTATCTTTTGAACTTCCATATATAGTACTTGTTATTACTCCATTGTATGCTTCATTTTTTATATATATAGGATGCTTATATGGGTTCTTAAATTTCAAGTCTATTGATCCATCAGAAACTGTTGCGTCTTTGCCTTTAGGTGCATATGTAGATGGTAATGAATGATTTCTAACATTAGTTATGTCAAGACCTGAGTAAAGTGCAGAATTGTATATAGTTGTAGATACTTGACATACTCCTCCTCCTGATCCAGCTTCTACTTTTCCATTTACAATCACAGGAGCATCTTTATAACCATTAGATTTACTTCTTGGTCCTGTTGACTGATTATACGAAAATTCTTCTCCTGGCATAAGTAATATATTACTCGTACTATTAGATGCCTTTATTATATTGTGAGCTCTATTAGCTGATGAATTTGTATAACTAGTACTATGAGTTGCCAATAATGAGTCTACACTTTTTAACGTATCTGCAGTTATACTAGGTTTTTCGTTATTTACAACTAAAGTCATTGCACTAAACTTATTTTCATCTAGGCATTTTTTTATATTTTCCTTGCTAGACTTTGTATTTAGTTGTTTCCCTATTACTTCAGGAGTTATACTAAAACCTCCTGAGTCTGATATGTTCAATTTAGCATTACTTACTTTTTTATTTACTTTTTTACTTATTTCTTCTAATGAAGATTCTAATTTTGCATCACTGTATACAGGCTTTATATCTATTGTTTCTTTATTATCCTGCTTTAAAGACATAACTCTTTTTACATTTTTAAAATATGAATCAGTTTTATTAAAGTTGTATGCATCTTCAACAGCTTTATCTACATCATATTTTAAATCAATTTGATTTGGAGTTATACTAAAAGCTTTATCGTCGTAATCTATCTGTATATTCTTAGGTTTATATTCACTTGATACAACGATTTTAGCCTCACTAGGTGTAATATCCGAGACATTTACATTACCTATATATACATTAGTTGCTATTTTACCATTGTATATATATTTACTATTAAATGATTTTATACCTATAAATGCTATTACAATAAGAAATAAAATAATGGCTACTATAATACACGCATTTTTTTTGGATATAATATGGGATTTTACACTTTCTTTCTTTTCTTCTACTGCTATATTCTGTTGCATTACATTCCCCCCTACTTTCTTAAGATAATTATATTTAAAGGAAATTAATAAAACAACTTATCTTAAGTATATGTAACTTTATTGTTACAATTGTAGAGGCTTGTATATTTATATAATAAATTCTCCAATTACAGGATAGTGATCAGATAAATTTATAAATTCCACTTTATATTTAGTGGCATTTAGATTTTTAGACATAAATATGTAATCTATTCTAGATTTACTCGGTTTAAAAGTTTCTACATTTTCACAGTCAAATAATATTGCTAGATCATAATAATTATTTATTTTTACGTTTAACTCATTAAAATCTCCACATATAATTGTTTTTCCTCTTAATTTATCAGCATAAATAGATATTTCATCTAACTGTTTTTTTCTTTCTTCTTCATTTAATCCCAAATGAGTGTTTATTATATTAGCTAGTTTATTATTAAAGAAAAATTCTATATGAACAAATCCTCTTTGTTCTTTTTTACTAGGTAGGTAAAATTCTTGCGTATAATTTATATGTTCATTAAAATACACAGCAATCCCATAGTTATCATTTTTTAGTTTTACAGTTGATAAAAAATGTCCCTCTATATTTAAATCATTTATAATTTTGTAATGTATGCTCTCTAAAACTTCTTGGAGGCATATTATATCTGCTTTTGATTTTTTCAAAAAACTTATTAACTCTTCCAATGTATTTTTATTAAATTCATCCATACCTTTATGAATATTGTAAGTTATAATTTTCATTTAGCCTCCTAAATTTTAATTTCTTTCTTTTTTTATACTTGTACATTTCCCTTGATTTATAACAAATAAGAATCCCATTTTTTTATATAATTCATCTAATTCTCCTATGCTAACCTCTCCCCTTTTTAGGTTGTTTATAGTTATCTCTTCTAGTCTTCTATTTGATATCATCATTGGTTATTCGCTCCTTCATCAATTAATAATTTATACTATTTATATTCATATATTTTATAATTTATTACTAAATCCCACTCGAACATTTGTTCTTTATATTCTCATTGTATATCAAACTCTTGTTCGTTTTCAATAGAAAAATTTATTTTTTATGTTTTTGTAAGTTTTTCAATAATGAAAAAAGAGTGCTATCTAACGTCTTTTAACGTTGATATAGCACTCTCATTAACTAAGCATTTATTTATTTTATCTATTTTAAGGAATCTTCATTTTATTGTATACAATATACTATATATCATAAATCCTATTTTGTCAATATAATAAACCATACTTTTATATATATAGTGTACACATTTAAAAAAGCTGAGAACTAGCTTTCTAGTTCTTAGATTTTTTATTGTATGAAAACATATAATAAGATGCTGAAAATATTATTATATATCCTATAAAACTATATTTATCCGGAATTGTATTAAATATCACTATACTTATAATAGCTGAAAAAATTATATTTGAATAATCAAATATAGATATTTCTTTTGCTGGTGCATATTTATATGCTAGGGTTACACCAAATTGCCCAATACTTGCAAATATACCACCTAATATTAAATATCCAAATTGAATAATGTTCATAGGTTTATATACCATAACTGCAAATGGCAGTATAGATACTGTTGAAAATAGTGAAAAGAAAAACACGACAGTATAAAATTTTTCTTTACCTCCAAGCACTCTTAAACATGTATAAGCTGCTGCTGCAAATACAGCACCTAAAATACCTGCCATATACGGTATTATTTCAAAGTCAATAGTTGGCTTTATTATGAATAAAGCTCCTATAAATGCTATTAATACAGCTATAGATTGATTTGATTTGATTTTTTCTTTTAAAAATATTGCAGAAAATATTATTACAAAGAATGGACTTAATTTATTTAGCATATTTGCATCTGATAAAACTAATTTATCAATGGCATAAAAGTTAAGTATTATACCTAGTGTTCCAAATATAGATCTTAAAATTAAAACTTTTCTATTGTCTTTACTTCCAAATGGGCTTTCTTTATATTTTAAGATTAATGCAAATGAAATTATACATGATATTAGATTCCTAAAAAAAGTCTTTTGAACGCTAGGTAAATCTCCTGATAATTTTACAAAAGCTGACATCATTGCAAATCCAAATGCAGATAATATTATAAATATAATACCTTTATTTCTATCACTTAAATTTTTTAATTTTTCCAAATTTTACACCTCCAATATTACGCTATGTTGTGTATACAGTATATCATAATATTTGAGATGTTTTACAATATATTCTTAGCCTCTATTATTCTTTGTATTATAGTTATAAATATAATAAACGAAAATAAGTTTGTAAAAGTTATTATATAGCTTGGAAATAATATCATTAAGCTAAACATTAAAAATCCTTCACTTCTTTCAGCAACTCCAGCTTGATAATAAAAAGACTTCATTCCTTTCTTTTCTACTAAAGCTCCAACAGTTAAAAATATAGTCATAGAAATTATAATGCATATTAACAGTACAACAAAATTCATTCTAGCATTTGAATATTTCATAGATAACACTAATATCATTGAAGTTTCTACAACTCTATCAAAAGTTATGTCCATTAATGTTCCAAATAAAGATGTAGTTTTTGTTTTTCTTGCCATTGCACCATCTACGGCATCTAAATAACCCGAAATCCAAAGAGTTGTAACTGCTAGTATATTCATATCTATATATATAAATACACTTGTTAATATACCTAGTAATAAAGCTATCACTGTTACATTATTTGCAGTTAAATTTAATTTAACTAGAAAGTTAGCTCCACTATTTATAATTGGATCTACATACTTTCTTCCATGTGTATCTAACATATTTCCTCCTACTTCTTTTGAGTATTTATAAGTTTATTCTTTAAAACAATTGATGATAATAACAACAATATAAGCGCCATTATTGATATATAAAAACTATTACTTCCTATATTAACTGATTGTGCTCCAATATTAGTAAATACCAGAATACCTGGAATAGTTCCTACCATAGTTGCAAATAAAAAATCTCTATATTTTATATTTGTAAGCCCTGCCCCATAGCTAATTATGTCAAATGGAAATAAAGGTATCAATCTAAGTAATAGAATTACAAAAAATCCCTTTGAATTTATCATTTCTTCAATAGTATCCAATTTTTCTTTTGTAATTTTTTTCACAAAATTTCTTCCAAGTTTTCTAGATATATAAAATGATAAACTCGATCCTAAAAGTGCTCCTATTAGAGTATATAAATATCCTTTTGCAAGTCCAAATACAAGACCTCCTCCAATTGCTAAAACTGAATCCGGAAAAAGAGTTAAAGGAACTAATGCAAACATTACTATATATACTAGAGGAGCTAGTTTCCCAAATGAGGTAACATACTTTTGTATATCACTTGGATTTATATTCATATTCAAAATTTTATAGATAATACTTCCAATTATTAAAATTAAAATAATAGATAATAATATTTTTAAAAATTTACTAAATTTATGATTCATATCAACCTCCGATTACCCAATTACTTATACAATTTCGTTGTTTTATACCTTGTAATCCACTTATTTATAGTTTTAGTCTTAACTTGGCTAACTATATTTTTATTTATAACTTCTTCATTAAATATTAAGTCTAATATGTGGAGTATATTTTTATTTGAGTTTAAAAGCGACTCGCAGCAAGACTCACAGTAACAAATTATATCTTCACATTTAGTCTCATTAGCTCTATTGTTTATTTGTTTTAAAGCAATAATATTGTTAGTTACACCAACCATACCACCAGCTCCACAACAAACAGTATTTTTTTTGTTTTTTTCAAATTCAATTATAGTTATCCCTAATTCTTTTAAAATATTTCTAACACTTTCATGTATATTTTTTTCATTTCTTATAGAACACGAATCATGTATAGCAAATTCCATTCCTTTATAATTTTTTATTAAATCATTCGAAATCCCAATTTCACTTATAACTTCATATATAGTTCTTACATTTACATTTTTACTATGTTTTTTTATCGTGTTGTAGCAATTTGGACATGCAACTATAATTTCATCTATATTTTCTTTTTTTATATAATTTTCTAAATTTGAATAGTATTTTTTAAATTTATCCTCATCACCCATTGATAACGTTGGCTTTCCACAACATTTAAAAGTCATACCTATATCTTTATAATGCTGTTTTAAATATTCATATATTTTTAAAACTATATTTTCGCTATAACTACTTAAGCTACACCCTGGCAAAAATAAAGTATTATTATTATTTACTTTTAGACTTTTTGAAAATATAGGCGAAAAACTATTTATTTGATGAAATCTAACGACTTTATATCCATTATGTTTAACTTCTTTTTTATTTTTTAAAATTGCATCTTTTCTTATTTCATAAAAGGTAGATTTTAAGTCTATACCTTTGGGACATTTACTTGTACATAAGCCACAAAGCATGCATGAGTATGAAATATCTCTTATATTCATATCATCATCTAAAATTCTGTTCATTAAATCTTTTGGAGATTTTTCAAATTCTTTCATCATAGGGCAATCATGAAAACATAACTTGCAATTTACACATTTATCTTTATCAACTTTTATTTTATCTTTTAATCCTTCATTTAAATTCATATAAACTCACCTCGCCTTATATATAGAAAATGGAATATCCCAAAATTCATTTAACAAATTTGGGATATTCCTTTTATTAAAATTTAGCTGATTTTATTTTTTTCATTATATATTCTCTTTAAAACATATATTAAAATACTTATTGCACTAAGTGTAAGTATTCCTATCATCATTAACTTAGCTCCACCAGTAAGCATATCTCCCACATATGAGTATATTAAAGTTGCAGGCAATTGACCAATTCCTGTAGCTATAAAAAATGATATAAAGCTCATAGATGTTAAACCTGCTGCATAACTAACTAAATCAAAGGACATAAAGGGAAGAAGTCTTGCTATTAAAATAGTGTGTTTTCCATACTTATCAAAAAATACATCTACACTATCAATTGCAAATTTACTTGTAAGCTTCTCTACTGTATCTCTTCCTAGAAATCTAGCTATATAAAAACATAATGCAGCTCCTGCCATAGCACTAAACCAAGAAAGAATAGCTCCTTTTACCCACCCAAATAAAGCTGCATTTGCAAACGTAATTAAAAATGCTGGTAAGGGAGCAACTATTGACTGAAGTATCATTAATATAAATGATATCACCGGTGCCCAAATGCCAAACGATAATATATATTGTTTTAAGCTTTCCAAATTTAGCATACTTAAGTAAAATATCATTTGATTTATAAATCTATTAATAGGTCCTACAAATAGATATATACCTATAATTAAAATTACAAATCCTATTTTTATAACTAAAGATTTTTTCTTTTGTTTATTCATATTTTACCTCTTATTTCTCAACAGAATTAGTTTTATCCCCTGCCCATTCATAGTAAGATGCATCATAATTTTTAACATTATCATATCCTATTGATTTTAATATTAATGCCATATGACCAGATCTAATTCCAGCTGTGCAGTAAGTAACTATTTCATCATTTTCATTTAATCCTGCGTCTTTAAATAACTTTTCTAACTCTTCTTTAGGTTTTATAGTTCCATCTTCATTGTACACTTTATTAAACGGTATGTTTATAGATTTAGGTATATGTCCTCCTCTATTTTCTCCGTATTTAGTAGCCCCATCATATTCATCTTTTTCTCTTGTATCTACTATTTTAACATCATTCATTTTTTCCTTTAGAGTCTTAGTATCTATATTTATATCGTTTTTAATTTCCTCAACAGTGTATTCTGATTTATTAGGATTTACTTTATCTTTAGATACTTCATTTCCATCAGATTTCCAACTATCCATTCCTCCATTTAACATTCTAACATCTACACCTGTTTCTTTAAACATCCAAGCCAAACGTCCATCTTCTCCCCATCCACTTTTCTGAGCATAAACAATAACTTTTTTATTTTTGTCTATTCCAAGATCCGAGTATATTTTAGATAGTTGCTCTTTATCTAAAAGAGTTCCCCAATCCTTATCTCCTGATTTACCTTCCATTTTACAAAAACTTTGCCAAGCTACATTTATAGCTCCAGGTATATGCCCTTTATTATAATCATCTTCACTTCTAGCATCTATTATTAACACATCTTTGTTATTTAAATTTTTATTTAGCCAGTCTACACTTGTGAAATACTCATTATTTTCATATGTATAATCCGTTTTTGTCGTTTGTATACTTTGATCTTTATTTGTACTATTAGCATTTTGTTCACTTTTTTTATCAACACAACCTACTACTAGTCCACTAGTTATTAATAATAAACTAACTATTAATATTCCTTTTTTACTTCTGATTTTCATATAAATCCTCCTAAATAATTTTCAAGAATTTTTTGTCACTTTTTGTATTACATCTAGGATTATATCACACTACTTCACATATGCATCATAGTAAAAATCTATACTACCATTGTTTTATATAGTTTTAATCAATTCTTATTATTTAAAATTTCATTTCAAAAATTATAAAAGACCAGATTTCTATCTGGCCTTTTCAATACGCTATTTAAACATTTTTTTACTAGCTTTTTTTACGTCTTTTGCAACTTTTTCTCCTGCATGTTCTACTGAATTAGAAAAAGACTGTATGCTTTTTGACATATCATGACCTAGTTCTTCCATTTTATGTCCCATTTCTTTAATCATTTTATTTTTCTTAGCCATCATTATCACCTCTTTTAATATTTTATAAATTATTTTACTCATAATTTATATTTCTATTCTTACATATTAAAGAGGTAAATTTAGATATGCCTATATTAAAAATTTAAGTATAAATATAAACCCAATTATTACTGTAGTTAAGCTTATTTCTTTAGCTCTTCCAGAGAATAATTTTAATATTATATAAGATATAACTCCAAACACTATACCATCAGCTATAGAATATGATAGTGGCATCATTATTATAGTTAAAAATGCAGGTATAGCCTCTGTAAAATCTTCTAAATTTATTTCTTTTATAGGTTCTATCATAAATAATCCAACTAAAACTAGAGCTGATGCTGTAACTGCCGGAGTTATTATTGAAAATAAAGGCGCAAAGAATAATGATAAAAAGAACATAACTGCAGTAGATACAGCTGTAAGACCTGTTCTTCCTCCTTCTGCAACCCCTGCTGCGCTTTCAACAAATGTACTTACTGTACTAGTTCCAAGACATGCACCTATCGTAGTTCCTATAGAATCTGCAAATAATGCCTTTTTTACATTTGGTACTTTTCCATTTTCATCTAACATTTTAGCTTTCGTAGCAACTCCAACTAAAGTCCCTATAGTATCAAACATATCCATAAATAATAGTGTAAATAATACTATTAACATGTCTAAAGAGAATATATTATGCCATTCAAAACTAAATACAGTTGAAGATATTGAAGGTGGCATGCTCATTATTTTAGTTGGAAAACCAATAACACCCATAGGAATTCCAATTATAGTCGTAACTACCATTCCTATAAACAATGCACCTTTTACATTCTTAGCCAATAATACAGATGTTATTAATATACCTATTAATGCTAAAAGTCCTGTTCCTGAAATTATATTTCCAAGAGCTAATATAGTTCCTCCACCTTCTGGGTGTACTATAACCCCTGCTCCTTCTAACCCTATAAGTGAAATCAGTAATCCTATACCTACCGAAATAGCTTTTTTTATATTATTTGGAATAGAATCAACAATAGCTTCACGTACATTGAATATTGTTAACATTATGAATATAAGTCCTTCTAAAAATACCGCTGTCAATGCGAATTGGTATGAATATCCCATTCCTACCACTATAGTATATGCAAAAAATGCATTTAATCCCATTCCTGGAGCTAAAGCAAATGGCAACTTAGCATATAATCCCATCATAAGAGTCGCTATAACTGCTGATAAAGCTGTAGCTGTAAATACGGCTCCATAGTCCATACCCGCTGCAGATAATATACTAGGATTGACTATTAATATGTATGCCATCGTCATAAAAGTAGTAATACCTGCTAAAACTTCAGTTTTTATTGTAGTATTATTTTCTTTAAGTTTAAAATACTTCTCCATTTATGTCCTCACTCTTTCTGTCGAATTTTGTTTTTTCACAGAATTATATCATATCATATTTCAATATTCCATGCACATTTTTTCGATTTTTTTATTTTTATACTTTTTTGTATATGTTTTTTCTTTCCCTTTTATAATATTATTGAATTGAAAATGTTTTTATATTCATTTATAATTAAACACTGAGTTTAATTATTTTAATCTTGTGGGAGGATATTGTAAAATGGAAATAAAAAGATATGAAGGAACTGGAAGAATGAGTAGAGCAGTTGTTCATAACAACACAATATATCTATGTGGTCAAACACATGGTGAAGGTGATGTTAAAGAACAAACTAAAATGGTGTTACAAAAAGTAGAAGATTTACTAAATAAATATGGATCTGATAAAGACCACATATTATCAGTTACTATATACTTAAGAGATATGAAAGATTTTGCTGATATGAACTCAGTTTGGGATTCTTGGGTAAATGAAGGCTTCGAACCTGCTAGAGCTTGCGTTGAATCTAGATTAGCTAGAGAAACTCTATTAGTTGAAATGTCTGTAACTGCTGCAGTTAAATAATTGTTAATAAAAAGCTATCTAAGGCTAATTAATATTCTTAGATAGCTTTTTTACTACATTTCATTATTTTTCAGTATAAAATTAGTAGCATTTTGAGGTTTGTTTTCAACATATTCTCCTATGTATAAAGTACCTCCATTACTTTCATCTACTACAATTATGCTATTTTTAAAAGCATCATTAAAAGCGTAGTTATCTTTATTTGCTTTGTAACTTTGCATACATAGATATAGCTTATTATCTACAACTCTAAATGATTCTATTTGAGATATTTCATTTAATTTTTCTATTTTATAAGTTTTATTTTCAATCAATTTATTATTTTTTAAATCTATAGTAGACTGATAAATATTTATATTATGTTCATCACTATCATCTTTATTTATTAGATATAATTTGTCTTCTTCTACGCTATATTGAGTTGTATCTATATTTTTAATTTCTTTATTATTTGTAATAGATTCTTTCATATACTCAAACTTATTTTTTTCTATATCATAATAAATCAAATACCCTTCTCCATTGCTTTTGTTGTCTTTAGGATAACTTTCTATTATTGTATATAGTTTTCCATCATTTTCAAAACATATTTGATTATTATTTATTGTTAACTCATTTTCTTTTTTCTTTTGTATAAACTCTCCTGTTTTTTCAAGTTTTTTATCATTTAAATTAAACTTGAATACATAAATTGATACATCCCCACTATTTATGATATTTCCATTATTAGAATATTCCATATCCTCTGATACACTAGATAAAATATATATATCTTCACCTTTTATCCCCACAGTAAGTCCATAAGAAAAATTGTTATCTCCAACAAGCATGTCTGGTAAAGTTAAATTATATTCTTCAATTTTATTACTATCAAGATTTTTATTCACTATTTTAAATCTTATACTAGAATTACCTTCATCTGTGTAATCCATCCCCACTTCTTCTAAATATCCCATGTTTTTTTCATTTTTATAAATATTATTTCGTGAGTACATATTTTTAAATAAATCGTTATGATTATTTTTTAACTTTGAATCCTTTCTTAAATCTATTATAAGTTTAGAATTTTTCTTTACTGTAAAACCATCTTTAGATGTTATGGTTTGGCTATTACTGTATAAATCAGTTTTAATTTGAGATATAAATGATACCTCACCTATACTACTTTTATCGCCTTTTATATCCATTAACTCATATTTAGGCTGATTTAATATACTTCCTAATCCCACTAATGTAAAAGAGATTATTGTTAATATTAAAACTGCTATTGATAGATTTTTATTCATACAAAACCTCCTTTATACACAAAGTTTTTTATTTATTAGTCTATAAGAAATCAATATAGATAATATAAACAATAC
>NZ_JAKEDR010000104.1 GCF_023653455.1 Paraclostridium ghonii | reverse complement strand
ATATAGATTCAGAGTGTTTAAAAAAACACTCTGAAAAAGATTACTTTAACTGGATTGAACAAAAGTTTGAAAATGTAAGTGAAAATTTAAATTTAGTAACTAAAGTTAAAATATGTATACCTGATAGTTTCAATGGAAAAGATTATTTAATTAAATTGCTAGATAGAAACAATATTTCATATGAAGTTAGCAATATAAATAACTTTAAAATTTTATTACTTGATAAAGAAATATGTGAATATCAAATTTATGAACTTAGAGATGAAGAATTTATAGTATCACCAGTAATAAACAAATTTAATAAAGCAGAAGTTGGACATATATCTCCAAGAATTGTTTCTTCAATAATTTTATACTGTGCTATTCATTGTGCTATAGACCCTGATAATAAGTTAGTATTTACTATTAATAGCGATTTAGAAGTTGATAAAAAGCTATATTTTGAAGGTATCAATAAAGAGCAAATCCTGAAAAAAAATGAAGTTACTGATGATGGTATATCTAACTTAAATGCTTTAGAATTTTTTATTCAAAATTATTTTTCTGAAATTTTATCTTTAAATAAAAACAAAGACTATAACGATTATTTACAATCACCTATACAAGTATGTACTATTCAAACAATAGGTAAAAACTTTTACTTTGCTGATATTAGTTATCCTAGATTGGCAAAATTTATATCTGAGGTTGGTTTTGCAGAGTTACTGAAAACTATATACAATAAAGAATTTTTAGTATTAAAAGGTGAAGAGGTAATTCATAAGAGCATGCGTAGTGGTTTAAAAAGCCTTGGAAAACTTTCATTAAATAAAATTTCAGATGGAGATATGATAGAAAACATATTAAAACAAGAAAATTTTAATATTGATTTATATATTCAATATTGTAAAGATAATAGTAAATTTATAGTTATTAAAAATAAAGATACTAACAAATTTATAAAGTGTAATATACCAATACAACAAGATGAGCATATAACTACACTTTTATTTACTTGGATAAGTATGAAATTAAACTCTATTAATCCTGAGGAATGCTTCTTTTATGAAGAATCTGTAATAGATACTATATATAATACATTAGACACTACAGTTAATACTAATCTAAGCAACATACTTGCAGGGTATGGATTTTCATACCAAATAAAGGAGGTTGCAAATGAAAATTAATATACCTATATTTGTAAACAAAAAGTATATTTTTATAGGTCCAAGAAAAGAACAAAATACGTTTTGCTTTAATTGCTATAAATCCAGATTAAAAGAACTTGATTTATATGAAAACTATTTCGGATATAGTGAAGACCAATTGTCTATTAATGAATTAGAAATTGTAGAAGAGCTTAAAGACATTGTTCTTAATAAGAAAAATGAAGTTTTTATATTAGAAATAAATAGAAGTGATCTAAGTATAAAAGCAAAAAGTACTTTTAAAAGAGGTGACTGTTCTGAATGTCGTAATTCAAATATTTCTAATATAATTCATGAAAAAGATACAGTATTTGATTCTAAAAATCTTAGACAATATAAATTTAATGAAGTTATAAATAGATTAGAAAAACATAAAAAACTTATATTTGATGATAAAACTTCAATAATAACAGCACTAACAAGATCAGGGGATTCATATGCTACGCCTATGGTACAGACAGAAGTACTATTTAACGACATATCAATGCTGTCATATGGAAGAACTAGTAAATATGGTGAGTCAAAATATATTTCTATTCTTGAGTCATTAGAACGATATGCAACAGCATTTCCTTATTATAAAAACAAGAAATTTATAGAGGATGAATCCGATTTAATAGATCTTACGTTAACAGATGTTATTAAACGTAGTAATTATAAAAATGATAACGGCTATAAAAAAGATATACCTATAAACTATGAAGAAGTTTTAGCATTACATAGTAATAAAAAAGTTTTGATACCAGAACAATTAGTTTACTACAATTCACATACTATATCTAAAGAGAAAAGATATATTTATGACAGCTCTAATGGAAGTGCGCTGGGTTCAACAGAGGATGAGGCAAGTATGCATGCAATGCTTGAATTATTTGAAAGGGATGCATTTTTATGTACTTGGTATGGGCAAATACCACCTACTAAAATTGATAATAATACGATAGATTCAAAGAATTTACAATTAAAAATTCAATCATTGCAAAGAGAAAATATTAGTGTACATATATTTGATATATCCTTAGAATTATCCATTCCAACTATATGGGTTTTACTTGAAAAAAACAATCCAAAGTTTAACGAGATGGCATTTTTTACAGCTGCAGCAGCATCTTTTGACTTAGAAGAGGCAATAGAAAGAGCTCTTATTGAATCTACAACTGCTATTACAGTATTTAATAATGTATTTAATAAAAAAGAGTATTTAGATAGAAAAAAATATCTCCTTCAAAATCCTTGTGATGCATCTTTACTTGAAGATCATTTACTTCTTTATTCAAATAAAGAAGTAAGAAATAAATTTGACTTTGCATTTAACACAAACGATGTAGCAAGTATGAATGATATGAAAGATAGATATAAGAAATTTGAGGGAAGTTTTAAAAACGTTGTTAAGGAAATGGAAAAAACAATATTAAAAATTACAGATAAAGCTTATAAATCAATTACTCCTAACCCTAATTTAGCAAATGTAGGATTTTCAAATGTTAAATACATTGTTCCAGGAATGCAAACGATGACGTTTGGACATCAAAACAAAAGAGTTGTATATGATAGGGTATTTAAGGCAATTGAATTAAAAAATAAAGGTACTTTTGATTTAGACTGGATTGAAAACAATCCACATCCATTTCCATAGTAATTATATTAAGTGAGGTTTTTATGATTGACAAAAGTTATATTAATAAATTTGGGAGTTTAAGATATGATAACTTTTCTCACGGAGAAAAAGTTGATACAACTCCATTATTCAAGGATTATGTAGATATAATAGACATGCAATTTTTAGAAAATTTAGTAATGTCTAAAGCATTTAGTCCATTTTTATATGACTTGTGCTATTACATTGAAATGATCCATCGTGTAGATTTTAATAGTAAGTATTACTTTCATTCATTGTCACCAAAGGCAAGGAATCTAAATACTATAAAAGTTATACTTATTTATAATAATTTTTTCTATGTATACAATGCGATAAAAGATCAAGTAGAGATATATAAACAGGATAAATTTATAGGGGTAGATCCTGAAAAAACATATATACTCTTATTGAATGATAATCGTAAACTGCAGGAAGTTTATGGGCCGTTCTATAAAATGTTATCAAGATTAAATACAGGCCATGCTCTATATAATTTAGAACATGTCTTAAAAAAGAATAAAATTAATTTTGTAGAAATTAAAGATAAAAATATAGAAATTTTGCCTAGTACTTCTTTTGTAGATATTCCTTATGCAGTAGAATTAACCCAACTAAAATTAGATATTGAAAATAGTATGAACAGTGAAGAAGACCCAAAAAGAGATTTATTTTTAAAGAGATCATCTTCCCAAAATATTATTTCAGATTCTATAGTTATATCTTTACTGTCAAAGGAAAAATCTAATGAATTAATTAAAGAAATTATAAAAATTAACAATAGAGAAAGCATAGAGATAATTTTATATTTAGATAATCTTGAAGGTATAGAAAGTGGTTACTATAAGATATCAAATTCTTGTATAGAAAAAGTTAATTTTAGTGAAAAAACTGACTATACTAAACTACTAAAAGAATATCAGGAGTTTACTAATCTTACAGGATTAAATTTTTGGCTATTCTTCTACAATAATGAGGAAAGTATTAATAAAAAATATGATGAGTGGTTTATCAGACTAGGTTACATATCACAAGAAATTTCAATACTTGCCACCAAGTATAATTTAGGATCCAGGGGAATGAAAAATTATAATGATCTGTATATAAAAGAAAAGTTTGAATTAAATGAGAACAGTTTAATTGGTTATTCTTTAGTGTTGTTTCCTTATTCAAACACAGGTCATTCAGTAGCATTATAAGGGGGAATATTAATATGTGGAAATCTAAACACATTTTTATACATGACTATAAATTAGTAGATTATTTTTTAAAAAATGATTTATTACCTTTTTTAGATACACAAAAAGATTTAGATTATTTTTTTATTAGATATTGGAATGGAGGACCCCATATACGCTTAAGGTATAAATTATATGAGAATTCAAATGATAAAGAGTTAATAAATAATATAGAAAATATACTAAAAAACTTTAAAGAAAAACATTCAGAACACGCATTTGAACCTGTCTCATATAATAAGGATGTTACTGAAATGGAAAATATAAAGCCTGATAAGATATATCCAAACTATTCTATTCAAGATATTGAATATGAACCAGAGTATCAACGTTATGGTGGTAAAAGTGTAATGGGTATGTCCGAAAAATTATTCATAGAATCTTCTAAATTTGCAAGTACCATTATACAAAATTTTGAACAAAACTTAAGATATTCAATAGTAATAGATATAATGTATGAATGTGGCAAAATAGCAGTAGATACTGGATATTGTAATGATTTAATTGAATTTTTTACTGCATATAAAAATATTTGGTCAAGGTTTGAAATTTCTAAGGATATACCAAAGTTAGACAAGGTGATTAGTAGGAGAATGGAAGTTTTAGACAAAAACGTATCCTCACAAAGTTTTTATAGCCATTATTTAAATGAATATAAAAAATCATTAGAGTGTATAAAGGAAAATCAAAGTGTATATGAGGGTTACAATATAATGTACATTGCAATCTCACATATCCATATGTTAAATAATAGGCTCGGAGTATCACCTGAAAATGAATATAGATTCTCTAATATATTTATACAGTTATTATCTGAGAAAAATTTTAAAAGCGAGGACAAACTATGTGGGAGTTTGGTATAGGTAAAAAACTATCAAAAGGATTCTTAGATTACCATTTTTCATCGTTAAATGAACCAGAATTTACAGGTACACAAATATATGAACATATTGACAGAGAAAAACAAAAAAGTGGAGATTATCCATTAATTGATTTAAAATATAATATTGATTATAACAGTTCATTGGAAAAAACTCTTACAGAAAGAAAAACAGCTATAGATAAATTTAAAAATAATCAAACAATTAATAAAGATCTTATATCAAAATTTACTCAACTAGCATTTATTGGTGGATATAAAGATAGTCGAAACTATCCATCTGGCGGAGGTCAATACTATGTTGATATTAATATCTTATTTAATGAAAATAATGTTGATAAAGATCTTGTCGATGTTGGAAATGTTATGAATTTAAATTGTGATACTCATCAATTAATTGTAAAAAATAAACTTTCTTGGGAAGTAATGAGTAAATCATTTATACAGAACTATATGGCTGATACAGCTCAATTTGCAATAGTTCTTAGTTGTGATATAGAAAACATTTCAAAAAAATATATGGATATTTCCTATAAATTAGTTCAACAAGAAACAGGGCATATAGGTCAAAATATTCAGTTAGTAGCTAACTATTTAAATATAGAAAGTGTCCCTTTAGGTGGTTTTTATGATATAGAATTATCTAATACAATAGGGGATAATCAAACTGTTTTATATGCATTTTTATTAGGATAGGAGGATTTTTTATGGAATGTTTAAGTTTAAGATATCATTTAAAAACATATGATAATATATTTGTAGTACAAGATGGAATAAATAGTAATCCTGTTGTTGCTTTTAAAGCAAATGATTGTGAGTTTAATAAATTTAAAGAGATTTTATACTTTGGAGATAGTAAAAAATTAGTAAATATTTTTAAAGACAATAGTTTTTTTAAAGATTATAATCAAAATTTAGATACGTTAAAAATAGTTAGAAATTACACAGAACTTTTAAGACCCTTTTTTATTTCTGAAAATAAGTTTCTTGAATATGTAAATTATGCAGAAAGTATAATAATTGAAAGAAAAAAATTCACTATTAATTGGTTCTTAAATAACGAATGCAATGAATTAAAAGAGCTGATTTCTCAATTACCTTTTATAGATGTAATTGAAAAAGAAAGTGGATATAAATGCGATATACTTATTGGAAAACCTACAGATATATCTAATATAGACAATATAGATAATTTGACAAATCATATTTTATATGTTGAAAATTCAGATGATACTATAGATATTGGTCCAATTATTGATTTATCAAAATATCAAATTCCAAATTTCAATTTAAATAAAAATAATAAGATATCTATTATGCATAATGAACAAATGTTAATGTATTTTTTTATAGAAAGAATACTGTTTATTCAACTTTTTGGAATTAATAATAAAATCAAAAAAAATGAATTCTTCCCATCAAGGAGTAAAATATGTATAAATAGAGTTAGTATGGGTGGACATAGTGATGTAGTAAATTTACGCCCTAAATATATTAAAAATTCTGAAATGTCTTAAATGTAAGAAAAATGCACTTTATCGTGTATTTTTCTTACATTTTTTTACATTTATGGACATTTTATGATTTTATATTACTTTTTTAGACTTTTAATGGTACTATATATTGTAATATATATTGTAATATATAGTAATTAGTATATTAAATTCAAAGGGGGTATAAAATTATTAAATTTAAACCAATAAATGAATTTTCAGAAAATCTAGCAACAAATTTAGCTAACTCCTACGAATTAGACAGAATACAGTTCTTAAAATGCAAACTAGGAATAGAAATATTTTTAATTAACTTTGCTAAATTTTTATTAGTTTATGGACTAGCATTTATACTACATTCTTTAGTTTTAACAGCTATTTTTCATTTATCATTTTTGTGTATACGTGTAAGTTCATATGGTGTCCATGCTAAAAAGAGTTGGGTATGTTCTATAATTAGTTTACTATTATTTATTTTAGTTCCAAAGTTAGCATATAGTTTGACTATCCCAATACATATAAGCGTTATTATTGCACTTTTATCAATTTATAATATATATAAATATGCACCAGGAAGTACTAAAAAAAACAAGATAAATAAATCTAACAAACAAAAAAAACTTAAAATACGATCATTATTAACGTGTATTATTATTTTAATAATATCATTTTTATTTAAAAATAATATAAATAATTATTTTAATTTGATATTATTAGGCCAATTTACAGCAGTCTTAGGCATAATGCCTATTGCATATAAAATATTCGAAAGGGAGTGTTTTTATGATAAAAATAATTGAAACTATTAAAGAGAGCTTTAGGAAAGTAATTGCTAATATGTTTATTTCACTAGGAACTGTTGGAGCTGAATGTTGTTGTATTGCTTTTCATTATGAACCTGAAATACCAAATGAACTTTTAGAAGAATAAAAATATTTTAATAATTGAATATGATATAATACTAATATAATATTGTGCAATAGGAGGAACTATGACAGAATTATTCTTATTTATACAAGTTTTTTTCACATGTATTTTTAATTTATACATCGGAGGAAAACGACTTCTTTTAAAGTCCAATGCTATTATTACAATAGTATTTAGTATTATAATAGTTTATAGTTATGAAGAAGTAGGCATTTATTCATCTCTATTGATGTTTGTTTGTTTTATAACTATAAACTATAATTCATTTAGAAAATGGAATTTAAGTATTTATAATGCTGCAGTTGTAATGATTATTTCATCATTAGGAGACCATTTTATTTTTACGCTTCTATATTCAGGTTATTTGTTTTCTTTTAAAAAAATAAATATTTCAAATTATAATATTTATGAATTTGTTTTTTATAATTTTTTATTCTTAGCTATTAACTTATGTTTATTATTTTTATTTAAAAAATTTAAGAATTTTGTTTATAATCAATTAGGAGAAAAAAAAGAACTTTTTATATGGATATTTGCTTTTTTAAGTTCATTTACTTTTATATTTTACCTTTTAGCCACATCGTTGGAAAGAACCACATCGTTGGAAAGAGAAGTAGATAGTTATAGTAAGATTATAACTTTAAATGGAATCTTTTTTGCAATTTATTTTTTAATTTTTATATTATGTATATTTGAGTTAATGTCTTATGGTAAAAGAAAGTGTGAAATTAGACAATATGAAATGGAATTTAAAAACCTAGAAAATTATACTGAAGTTTTAGAGGAAAAATACTTAGAGATAAGAAGATTTAGACATGACTACATAAATATTATGGCATCAATGTCAGAGTATATTACTAATAAAGATCTAGATGGCTTAACAAATTATTTTAATAATAATATTATGAAATTAACAAATGAAATAAAACTTAATAATTTCAAGTTAAATGCTCTTAAAAATATTAAAATATCAGAAATTAAAGGATTAGTTTCTTCTAAGCTTATTTCAGCCCAAGAAAAAGGAATTGATGTAACTTTTGAATCTGTTAATCAAATCCATTCTGTTAATATGGATATAGTTGCATTTTGTAGATGTATAGGTATTTTAATTGATAATGCAATAGAAGAATCTCTAAGTATTGATAATGGAATGATTCGTGTTGGATTTATAACAAATGAAAATTCACTTTCTTTTATAGTTATTAATGCTTATGAAGAGAAGAGCTATAAAATACACCAGTATTTCCAAGAAGGATTTTCAACTAAGGGTAACAACCGAGGCTTAGGTTTAAGTAACTTAAAAAGATTAATTGATGATTGTTCAAATGTCCATTTGGACACAAGTATCGATAACGGACACTTCATTCAAATCATGACAATATATTGATCCAAGGGGGCTACTAAGAACAATGATAGAAATTTTTGTTTGTGAAGATCAAAGAGAACAGAGAGAAAAAATAAATCAATACATAAAAAATTATATTATTATCGAAAATCTAGATATGAAACTTACTATGTCAACAGATTCACCAAACGATATAATTGACTATGTTAAAAATAGTTCTACAAATGGACTATATTTTTTAGATGTTGATTTAAATCATGATATTAATGGTATTGCACTTGGAGCAGAAATAAGAAAACATGACCCTAATGGTCACATTGTTTTTATAACTACTCATTCAGAATTAATTTATTTAACATTTATGTACAAAGTAGCTGCAATGGATTATATTATTAAAGATGATTTTTCTTCTATGAAAAGTAGAATTATATCTTGTATAGATACTGTAAATACTAGGATTAAGACTGACTCTAAATCATCTACTAAAAAGTTTGTAAAAAAAGTAGCAGATAAAATAATTAGTGTCAACTATTCTGATATTATGTTTTTTGAATCATCTATTAATTTACATAAAGTAGTTTTACATCTTGACAATCGTCAAATAGAATTCTATGGCAAGTTAAAAGATATCGAAACAGAGCATGATTCATTCATACGAGCTCATAACTCTTATTTAGTTAATTTAGATAATATACTTGAGGTAGATATAAATAGTAAAACAATAACCATGAAAAATGGAGAAATATGTTATGGATCAGCAAGACGCATTAAGTCAGTGCAAAAAGCATTGTATTCTAGATAACTATAAAAAGACATATTTTAGAAACGTATATAAAACTACGTTATAAAATATGTTTTTTTTATGCTATTTTATATTTTTTAATTATACAGAGTGGTTTTATTGAGGTACAATATAATAGCGATAAAATGATATATATATATATTCCAAGAATAATTCTACATAATTAAAGTCTTTTACTATTTCTAATACTCTTAGATATTAAAATTTAATCAATTCAAATAATGTAGCGTTTTAATTAGAACTTATATATTAAATATAAATTATATGGAGGGGAAATAATGGTATTTAAAAGCAATGAGGCTAAATGGATTTTCGAACCTAAAATTTACAGTATATCTGACGAAAAAATAATTATTAAAACTGAACCGAACACAGATTTTTGGCAAAAAACATATTATGGATTTCAAAATGATAATGCCCCAGCATTATTATTTAATACTAATGAGAAAAATTTTTCTTTTATAGTGAAAACTCAATTTGATAGTAGCCATCGTTTTGATCAATGTGGTGTAATAATATATCAAAATAGCGACAATTGGTTTAAGGCGTCTATTGAATATGAAAATAATGAATATCAAAGACTTGGTAGTGTAGTAACTAATTATGGGTATTCAGATTGGGCCACTACTGATATTTCTGCAAAACACAGAGAAATGTATTATAGACTTAGTCGCCGTGAAAGTGATTATTGTATTGAAAGTTCATATGATGGAATTAATTTTAAGCAAATGAGAATATTCCATTTATTTGAAGGAGCTGATGAAATAAACATAGGGGTATATGCTTGTAGCCCAGAAAACTCTTCATTTAATGCAGTATTTACAGAAATGCATTTTACAGACTGTAAATGGTTAACTCATGAATAATAATTATATAAACTGAAATAAAATTTAACTCACCTCAAAACTTCACTTTAGGGAAATGTTATAAGCTCTTAAAATCCAAATTAATAGATTTTAAGAGCTTTTTTACTAATCGTCTTTAATTTAAAATGTACAATTTAAATTTATAAATAATTTTTTATAAATATAGATATAAATGTCATTACACAGATTACAAAAAACATTAATTATGGGCAAATCTTTTTTATAATATCTTTATTCATAATATTCCTACTTAAAATACCCACTAATATATTTTAGTTTAACACATACTTTTGTTATAAGTATAACGAATATAAAAAAATCTTATTTACCTCTATAAGCCTGTATTTATCTATTTAAAATTAAATATTTAACTTTACAAAAATAACATTAAAGTTTAAATTTTTAGAAATATACCTATATATTTCGTTAAAAAGTTGTCTTTTTAGATAAGTTTTGTTATAATTTTAATCAACATTTATAATTTTCCAAAAATTGTAAATGTTAATTAAATTGTAATGAAACAGGGAGGAATATTATGAAAGTAAAAAAATATGCTTCGAGTATATTAGTTTTAGGGTTATGTTTTGCTAGTTCAATGAATATGTCATTTGCTAATGAAAACAAAAACATTGATTCCAATGACACAAAAGCAATAATTGAGCAACAAGTATCAGCATTTGATGAATTGGATAAACAAATTCGAGAAAATAGGTCTCAAATAATTCATCCAGATAAGAGTAAATCTAGAAGTGCTAGGTCTACAGTTGGAAATTATCCAACAAGACCAGGTGTTTTTTTAGTAACTAGAGATGGGTCACTAGATAAGTTACTTGGACATGCAGGTATTGTGTATAATTCAGCTACTACTGTTGAATCTTTCCCTAATGGTGGAGTTGGTACTTATTCAAATACATGGAATACTAGATACGACACTGTATATGGTGCAACAACATTAGATATTACAGACGAAGATGATGTAAATGCTGCAAACTATGCATACGAACAAAAAGGGAAACCTTATAATTGGAACTTCTTAAATCCAGATACTGATTCTTCATTCTATTGTTCACAATTAGTTTATAAAGCATTTAAAGATACAACCGGTATAGACATAAATAAAGGTGGTGGAATAGTATTCCCTATAGATTTGATTGAATCTAATAAAACGCATATAGTATATTCTAATGGAGTTTAATTAACTTGTAGTTAAAAATCTCTTTATGTACTATTAAATTTATTTTAAATATAGTTAATGCCCTTAGAATCTTAAAATGTACCCTTTGTAAAGGACAATTAAAAAATACACTATTATGCAACAAGATGATTTCTGTATTGAACAGGAGTCATCTTGTTTAAATTCCATTGATATCTATAATTATTATAGTAATCCA
>NZ_JAKEDR010000103.1 GCF_023653455.1 Paraclostridium ghonii | reverse complement strand
ATATTAATACATGCTATATTAATGATATAATATTAATTATATTTTTAAGGAAGAAAGGAGATTAAATATATTGGGCGATTTTTTAGTTAATCTAAATTCAGATATAAAAAGATGTGAAGAAGTTTTAAAATTAAATAATTATTTAGAAATAGTTATAGCAATAGAAGAATTGACGGATAAATACAAAGATGATATAGATGGATTAGAATCATCAAATGATAGAGTTTGGAATTTTTCAAAAAAAGATCTTGAATTTTTAATGGATAAACTATTATCAAAAAAAAATGAAATATTAAAAACCTATATAAATAGTAATGTAAAGATAGAAAAACTAATTGAAAATTTAAAAGTGAGCATACACAATGATAATAGTTTAAGTGAAATTATTAAGCTTGAAGTTATAGAAAAAATAGATTGTATTGAAGAAATATATAGTGAAAATTTAGATAAAGACTTAACTTGGGAAAAAATAAAAAAATATGCAAAATGGACTTTAAAACAAGATGTAAATATAGGTACAAGTATGTTGAATCTAATTAATGCGATAATAAATAATAGAAAGGACAGTTAAGTTAACTGTCCTTTTTATTATTTATCTACAAAGATAAGTGTTGACATCAACAGATTGTATCAATCCTAAATTTGGAGGGTTACCTACTGCAAATATAGTATATATTCTATTTGCCTTAAGATTTACTTTGCTAGATAAAGCTACCTTTCCATTTTCTGATAAAGCCACTTTTACATCATACATACCAGCAGGGACCTTAATATAATCAGAGTTTTCTTTAAAATTAATATTCTTAAAAACAGTATTGTCATTAGCAATAATATTAACAGCAGGTGCATTAGGAGAGAGGTGAATAACCCTAAGTGTAGCCTCTTTAGTTGAAGGAACTTCATTTATATCATCTTCAAGTAATAATAATTCTATATTTTCTAAATTACCAACAGCTGCTATAGTAAAAATTCTATTATCAGGAACATCTACCATTTTATTTATTACAACTTTAGATGCATCTCCTGTAGGGGTTACCTGTATTGTATGCATACCTTCTGGCAAATAAGAATAATCAGAAAAGTTCGTAAATGATAAATCCTTAATTACTAATTGACCATCTATATAAACATCAACAGCAGGTGCATTAGGAGATGCGTGGAACACTCTTACAATAGAATTTCCATCCTTAGTTTTAAAACAATCCATTTATACAATTCCTCCTTTTATATAATTTACTTCACTTATATAGGTTATGAAAAAAATAGTATATTTGTTCTTATAGTAAGTAATAATATAAATTTAAAAATATTAGTTAATACTATTATTATATGGGTATAATAATAACATACTAAGATAAAAAACTATTGGGAGGATTAAAATGTCAGAAAAAATATGCTTATGCAAAGGAATAACAAAAGAAACTATAGTAGATGCAATAAAAAATGGAGCTAATACTGTTGAAGAAGTAAAAGATGCAACGGGAGCTACTACAGGGTTTTGTAATGGTGGAAGATGTAAAACTACTATAGAAAAATTAATAGAAGAAAAAAATAAATAAAATAAAAAAACTGTTTATTCCAATATATTTATGGATAAACGGTTTTTTTTTGAAATTATAGTATATAAATTTGATAGAAATCAAAACAATGCTAAAGGAAAATTAATATGAAACACTTATTTACATAAAAGAGAGGCACAATAGAAATGGATGCATCAGCTAAGTACAATGGTGTTGAAAATATGCGAGTTAATGATATAATATTAACAACAAAAGAACTTGATCAATGGTTAAAAGATGAAGACGTAGATTTTAACGCTTTAGAAGGCGCTAAATTTGATAACATATTAGGCTTTGGTATTGGAGCTGGTATAATTAACTTATTAAAATACGCCCGAAGAATTTTTAAAATAACATTTATCACATTTATCACATAAACTTTTACATATTACTTTTGAATCTAAACATGATATGTTAGGATTAGATAAAGATATTAATTTAAGTGATATAGGATAAGGTGAATATTGTGATATTATTTGTATAGCAGTTAAATATTTGAATAAATAATATCACAATTTTATAATAAGCATATATAATTTTAATATTGGAGGAATTAATATTTAAACATAGTATTTAAGATAAAAAAACTAATTTTAAACATTATATTTTGATATTGATTTTATAATAATTAAAATTGAGGTGACTTTATGGATGTTAAGGCGATTATAGAAAAACTATATGAAACTAACGATGCAACTAAAGAAGAGTTATTGTATTTATTAGATAATATAGCTGACGAATCAAAAAAGTTATTAATGAAAAGAGCCCATGAAACTAGAATGAGGTATTATGGAAATAAAGTTTATATGAGAGGGTTAATAGAATTAACAAGCTTCTGTAAAAAAGATTGTCTTTACTGTGGTTTAAGAAGATGTAATAAAGATGCACAAAGATATAGATTAAGTTTAGAAGAAATACTAGAATGTGTAAGAAAAGGTGATAAGTTAGGATATAAAACTTTTGTATTACAAGGTGGAGAAGATGCATACTTTACAGATGACAAGGTTATAGAAATTATAAAAGCTATAAAAGTTGAATTTCCTAATAACGCTATAACTTTATCTTTAGGAGAAAGAAGTTATGAGTCTTATAAAAAACTTTACGATGCAGGGGCAGATAGATACTTACTAAGACATGAAAGTGCTAGTAAAAAACTTTATGAAAGCATACATCCAGATGAACCTTTTGAAATACGTATAAACTGTTTAAAAAAATTAAAAGAAATAGGATATCAAGCTGGTGCAGGATTTATGGTTGGAATTCCAAATCAAACTAATGAGGATTTAGTTAATGATTTAAGACTTGTAAAAGAATTAGAACCGGCAATGTGTGGTATAGGGCCATTCATACCCCACAAAGATACACCACTTAGAGACTATAGCCATGGAAGCTTAGAAAAAACAGTAATATGTTTAAGTGTAGTAAGATTACTACTTCCAAATGTATTACTTCCAGCAACTACTGCACTTTCTAGTATTGACAAACAAGGAAGAGAAGCAGGGTTAAAGGCTGGTGGAAATGTAATAATGCCTAATTTATCTCCTATGTCTGTAAGAAAGAAATATTCTTTATACGACCATAAGGCATACATATTAGATGAAGATGCAGAGTATAGAGTTATAATAGAAAAAAAGATAAAGGAAGCAGGATTTGAAGTTGAAGTAAGTAGGGGAGATAATCCTGATTTTATTAAATAATAGAGGAGATTGTATTATGTTTATAAATCATGAAGAGATATACAGTATATTAGAAGAAACTAAAAAACCATCAAATGAAGAAATAAAAGAAGTTTTAGATAGAGCAAAAAAAAGAGAAGGTTTATCTTATAAAGATATAGCTATTTTACTACAAGCAGAAGATGAAAATGATTTATGCGAAATATATTCTCTAGCAGGTGAAATAAAAAAAGATATCTATGGAAAAAGAATAGTTGTATTTGCGCCTCTTTATGTAAGTGATTATTGTGTAAACAATTGCGTATACTGTGGATATAGAAGAGACAATGAATTCTGTAGAAGAAGATTAACTATGGAAGAAGTTGCAGAAGAAGTTAAAATTTTAGAGCAAATGGGACATAAGAGATTAGCACTTGAATTAGGAGAAGACCCAGTAAATTCTCCTATAGATTATGTTTTGGAATGTCTAGATACTATATATAAAACTCAAAATTCAAATGGAGAAATAAGAAGGGTTAATGTAAATATAGCAGCTACAACTGTAGATAACTATAAAGCATTACATGAAAAAGGAATAGGTACGTACATATTATTCCAAGAAACATATCATAAACCAACTTATGATAAAATGCATCCAAAATCATTAAAAGGAGATTATGATTATCATTTAACTTCATTTGATAGGGCTATGGAAGCTGGAATTGATGATGTAGGAGCAGGTGTTTTATTTGGACTAGCAGATCCAAGATTTGAAGTTTTAGCTCTTATGATGCACAATGCGCATTTAGAAGAAAAGTTTGGGGTAGGTTTTCATACAATATCAGTTCCAAGACTTCAAGAGGCAACTGGAGTTACACTTGAAAATTATCCAAATCTACTAGATGATAATACATTTAAAAAGATTGTGGCTATACTTAGAATTGCAGTACCATTTACAGGGCTTATACTATCAACTAGAGAAAATCCAGCTATGAGAAAAGAATTGTTAAGCTATGGAGTGAGCCAAATTTCAGCTGGATCGTCAACTGGAGTTGGAGGTTATAAGGATAGAGAAGAGGGAAAAGAAAGCAAACAGTTTAAAACTAACGATGAGAGAAGTCCAATAGAAATATTAAAAGAACTTTTAAGCGATGGATACATACCGAGTTATTGTACTGCTTGCTATAGAAAAGGAAGAACTGGAGATAGATTTATGCAACTTGCTAAATCAGGAAATATAAAATATGTTTGTGAACCTAATGCGTTAATGACATTACTTGAATTTACTTTAGATTATGGAGATAAAGAACTATATAATAAAGCACAAGAAATAATAAATAAAGAAGTAGAGAAAATTGAAAGAGAAGATATAAAAGAAAGAACAAAAGAAAGTATGGAAAAAATGAAAAAAGGGGAAAGAGATTTCTACTTATAGGAGGTATATATGAACACTACTCCAAATGCAAATAGAAAGCACATAGGAATATACGGAAATACTAATAGTGGAAAATCATCACTTATGAATAAAATTTTAGGACAAGATATATCTTTAGTATCTACTATGGAAGGAACAACTACAGATCCCGTTCAAAAAGCTATGGAACTTATACCTTTTGGTCCTGTGCTTTTAATAGATACAGCAGGACTTGAAGATAAAAGTGAACTTGGAGAGGCAAGAGTTAAAAAAAGCTATGAGTATTTAAAAAGATTGGATTTTGCTATATACGTAGTAGATGGAAAAAATATAGATTTTAATACATATAAAGCTTGGAAAAAAGAAGCTAGTAGATATAATATTAAACATATAGTAGTTGTAAATAAAATAGATTTACTAAGTGAAGAAGAATTGAGTAGTATTGAAAAATTATTTGATAATGAAGTTTTAATCTCTACAAAAGAAAGTAAAGGGATAAATGATTTAAAAAAAGAGCTTATAAAAAACTTGGAACAAGAAGAAGAAGATAAACCTATAGTTGGAGATTTACTTTCTTATGGATCAAAAGTTGTTTTAGTAGTGCCAATAGACTCTGAGGCTCCAAAGGGAAGAATAATTCTTCCACAAGTTCAAGTTATAAGAGATTGCTTAGACCATGGTATAAAAACCTATGTAGTAAGAGATACAGAGTTAGGTGAAGCTATTAAAGAGTTAGACGATATAGATTTAGTTATAACAGACTCTCAAGCTTTCAAAGGAGTTGAAGCAATGATTCCTAAGGATATGAATTTAACTAGTTTTTCTATATTATTTGCAAGACAAAAAGGAGAACTTAGTGAGTTTTTAGAGGGAACTAAAAAGTTAGATAATTTAAAACCAAACGATAAAGTTCTTATATGTGAAAGCTGTACACACAATGTATCTCATGAAGATATAGGAAGAGTAAAAATACCTACAATGTTAAAAAAAATAGCTGGAGGAGACCTTAATATAGAATATAAAGTTGGATATGATTTTAAAGAAAGCATAGAAGACTATGATTTAGTAATACACTGTGGAGCGTGTATGGTAAATAGAAAAAGTATAATAAACAAGATAAATATTTGTAAAGAAAATAATATCCCTATAACTAATTATGGGATGGTTATAGCTTATTTTACAGGCATATTAGAACGATCTGTAAGTATATTTAAGTAATAAAAAATGGTGAGCATATCAGTTAGGCTCACCATTTTTTATTTGAATTGACTAGCTTTTTATATACTGACTTATAGTACCGTAAGAAGAGATTTTATTGAAATCTGGGTATTTAGATATAAATCTTACGAATACAGGTGTATTTTTAAGTATTGGTCTATTATTTAAAAATTCAATATCTCCGTTTACAATTGCACTAATTGTTATAGGCATTTTAGCTAAAAACTTCTCGTATCTTTCTCTTGAAACTGAATAAGGATAATCTCCAATAAAAGCAAATAAGTTTAATTGATAGACATCTCCAATAAACCAAAACCATTGACCATAAATTATATCTGTACTAATTGTACTTAATTCTAAGCCCTCAAATTCAGGTCCAATAATTACATCAATAACACTAGAATCTTCATTGTGCTTTACAGTATATTTTCTAAATCTAACAGGTTCAGTAGTTGTATAAGGTTCTCTTATAATTACATTAACTTTTACTGAATTAAAATTAATCATTAAAATCACATCCTAAAATGTTTATGTAATTTATTATATTTACAAATATAAAATATGTGATAAAAGAATAAATATATATTTACAAGTTATAACAATATTATTTTCAATTAAACTTAAAATCTAAAAGAATAAAAAATTCATATTACTATTTAAAAATTAATATACATACATAGATATAGTTGAAGAATATATTACTAGTAAGTATTAATTTATTAGCATATGAATAGGGGGGGATTATTATAGGATACGAAGTTATAGTTAAATACAACTCAGACTTAAAAAGAGTAGAGAGTGAGTTAGGCGTATATGTAGAAATTTTAAGCCCTACATATGCAATAATAACATTAAATAATCAAGAAGATTTATACAAATTAGTAGATTATCCTGAAATAGAATATATAGAAAAACCTTTTATACTAGAAACACAAGATATTCAAAGTTTTTTGAGCACAGGAATAACTTCATTTAAAAATAGCACTAAATTAAATGGAGAAGGAACTATTTTAGGAATTATAGATTCAGGTATAGATTACACTCTTCCAGTATTTAAATTTGAAAATGGAGAATCAAAAATTTTATATTATTGGGATCAATCTATAGATGGAAATCCTCCAGAAGGATTTAACCATGGAACATTATACACAGCTGAAAATATAAATGAAGCACCTATACAAATTACAAGTATGCATGGAACTCATGTTGCTGGAATTGCTGCAAGTATAGCTAATAATGCTAATATAATTGCAGTTAGAGTTGGAAGACGTCAAGTGGATACTTTTTCAAAAAGTACTGAGTTTATGAGAGCTATAAAATTTATATTAGATAAATCCCTAGAACTAAAAATGCCAGTTGCTATTAACATAAGTTATGGAAGTAATGAAGGATCTCACAAAGGATTATCTTTATTTGAGCAATATATTGATGAGATGAGTTTATTTTGGGAAAATAATATAGTTGTAGCTGCGGGAAATAATGCATCAAAAGGAGGTCATAAACGTATTAAGTTAAAAGATGAGGAGATACGTGAAGTTGAATTTGTTGTAGGGGAAAATGAAAAAATTTTAAATTTGAATATTTGGCCAAATTATGTTGATGAATTTTCTGTTTCATTAATAGATCCATCAAATAGAAGTACACAGGAACTTTCACAACAAAATCCTAATATAAATAATAGATTAGGTACAACTAGCGTAGTTGGAAAATTTTATGAAATACCTCCTTATTCTTTATCGAGAAGAATAACTATAGTGATGAGCTCATTAACTCAAATTACTCCAGGTATATGGAGGTTAGTTTTTAATGGAATAGATATAGTTGAAGGAACTATAGATATATACTTGCCTACTTCGGAAGGAATATCAAAAGACACTAGATTTTTAGAACCTAGTGAAATTTTGACAGTTACTGTACCAGGGACTGCAAGTCAAGTTATAACTGTAGGAAGTTTTAATTCAAAGACTGAGTTTAGATCATCATTTTCTGGAGAAGGCGATTTTGAAAATGGAGTATATAAACCAGATATACTTGCTCCTGGGGAAGATATAGTTTCATTTTTACCAGGGGGAACCATTGGAGCAATGACTGGAACTAGTATGGCTACTCCTCATGTAACTGGAGTATGTTCTCTTTTAATGCAATGGGGTATAGTTAATGGAAATGATCCGTTTTTATACTCTCAAAAAACTAGAGCAATTATAAATAAAAGTGCAAAAAGGAGTGACAACCGAGTATATCCAAATTCTTCATATGGATATGGTCTTTTAAATTTAAACAATATAGATTTATATGAGATGTCTAGAAGTTTAGATGAAAATGGAAATTATAGGTTTGAAAACAGTATATCTGAATCTATACTAGTTACTCATACTCCTAACTTTGATGAAGAGTTAGCTAATTTCCCTTATAACTTTAACTCTATTAAATTGAGCGATATGTACACTTTAATGTTTTTTGAAAGTTTAAGAAGAGAATATATAGAAGCTATTTTAAGGCTAGAATCTGTTTATGTAATAGAAGATGTTGCCCCTATAAATCCATTAGGTCAGATAACTAGAGGAACAGAAAATGGAGTAACTGCTAAAGAAGACATAGGTGTTAATTTTTTTAAGACAAATCCTAATATAACATTACGCGGATATGGAACTATAATTGGGATAATAGATACAGGGATAGACTATCTTCATAAAGACTTTGTATATCCAGATGATACTAGTAAAATTTTATACTTATGGGACCAAAGTAAAGATGGAAAACCACCAGAAGGTTTTTTTATAGGAACCGAATATACTAGAGAAGATATTAATAAAGCTATAGCAGAGAATGATGGAAGTTTATCACAAGATGAAGAAGGTCATGGAACAATGATTAGTGGTATATGTGCAGGACTTGGAAATATAAATAGAGAATATGAAGGAGTTGCACCAGAAGCAGAGCTTGTTGTGGTTAAATTGGCAAAGGTTAATGGATTTTACACTAGTGCAATGTTAGAAACTGCAATTTCTTATATATTCGAAATTGCAAAAAGATTAAATGTTCCAACAATAATTAATATATCTATGGGGAGTAACTTATTAGCTGGATATGCAAGTAATACAAAGGATAAACTAACGTATTTTTCAAATGGGATATCTATTGTAGCTGCAGCAGGAAATGAAGGAAATACACAGACACACGTTTCAGGTTATATAGATAGGGCAGGGGAAACAGTTAATGTAGAATTAGATATTGTAGAAATGGAAAAAAATTTAGTTATAGAAATTTGGATGAGTAGACCGGATAGAATAAATTTAATAGTTACATCTCCAAGTGGAGAAGAAAGTAAAATTGTTGACTTATCAAACTATGATGAAGCTAGAGGATTATTTGACTTAGAGAATACAGAGTATCTTATAAGGTATTCATATCCAACTCGTTACTCGGGGCAAGAGCAAACGACTGTCACATTAAAAAATGCAACAAGAGGAGTTTGGAGACTCACATTAGAGGGAGCTTATATATCTGGCGGAATGTATAATATATATTTACCAAATAGGGTTTTCTTAAACCCTGGGACTAAGTTTAAAGAATCTAATCCATATTACACAATAAATTACCCAGCTGTTAGAGATGATGTAATAACTATAGGAACATATGATTCTATAAATAAAGGCATATGGCCTGCATCCTCAAGAGGACCTAACATTGTAGGCACAATAAAGCCAGATGTAGTTGCACCTGGGGTAAATATAATAGCTCCATATCCTAAAAATACATACGCAACTATCACAGGTAGCTCTGCAGCAGGAGCACATGCTTCAGGAGTTGTATCGTTATATTATCAATATGTAATGGTTGATGGTTATTATAGAAATAAAGGTTTTATGCAAAAGGTTAGGACTTATATGCAAGGTGGTGCAAGTAGGATTAAAGGAGTTGAATATCCAAATCCTATAAATGGATATGGAGTTTTAGATTTTAGAGGTATGTTTGATCAATTGAAGTAGGAGGGGTTTTGTGATTGATGAAAAGTCGTATTACTTACTTTATAGTGGTAATATAAAAAAGGCATTAGAGGAAAATAATATAGAAAAATATATAATACTAAATAATCAATTAGCTGCAATATATGTACCTTATACTTTTGACTCTGAAATTTTAGACAATATTAAAGAGGTGGAGTGGTGGAGCCCATCTGACGTTATGAGCTCTCTTATAAATATAACTAATAACTTAAATAATGGAGAAAGTATAGGTAATTCTATAGGAGGGAATTATTTAGAAAGTAACCCATATATATATGTTACAGGAAAAGATATTTTAGTAGCTGTAATAGATTCAGGTGTAGATTATTTACACAAAGACTTAATTGATGAGAATAATAATAGTAAAATACTATATTTATGGGATCAGGAAAATAATATTACCCCCCCCCCAGAAGGGATGATATTTGGGAGCGAATATACAAGAGAGGATATAAATAAAGCTATACAAAATCAAGACAGTAGTTTGAGCAATGATAGTACGGGAATAGGAACATATATCTGTGGAGTTATAGCAGGTCAAGGTAATATAAATAGAGAGTATAGAGGAATTGCAAAAGATGCAGATTTAGTAGTTGTAAAACTAAGAGAGCGTAGAGGTGTATATTATGACGATAAAATAAGTTATGAAGTGACAGATTTTTTAGCAGCTTTAACATATGTTTTCGAAATTGCAATTAAAGAAAATAAACCGCTTATAATAAATTTAACTTTGGGTAATATGTCATCTATTAATATAGATGCTTCTATCTTAGAAAGTTATGCTATGCTTGCTAAGTCAGGAGTAATTTTAGTAAGTGGAGCAGGAAATGAAGGGAATACAGATATACATTATTATGGAGATATAAAAGGTGTAGATGATTATAAGGATGTATTAATACAAAATGGAGATAATAAAAATTTAGAAGTTACAATAAGAGGAAGAGGTCCGGATAAATATTTTTTACAAATTATATCTCCATCCGGAGATATAAGTCAAACTATAAGGTATGCACCCGATGATAGAATATATAGTGGGCGATTTTATATAGAAAAAACATCCTATACTGTTTTGAATAAGTTTCCTTCGCTAAAGTCAGGAGATCAAACTATAAGAATAAATTTAATGGATATAAAACCTGGAATTTGGACTTTAAGATTAAGTCCTGAATTTATAATCCATGGAGATTTTAATGTTTACCTGCCTAATAAATCAATTATATCACCAACTACTAGATTTGTAGATTCTACATCAATGGGTACTATAACATTTATGGGTCTGTCAAGTTCATCAATAACAATAGGTACATTTAATGATAAAACTAATAGTTTATGGATTGGATCATCAAAGGGAAATTTAAGTGGTAATAAAGTTAAGCCTGACATAATAGCGCCAGGAGTGGATATAATATCAACTTATAACTATAATGAATATAATACAGGTACAGGTACAGGGGTAAGTAGCTCTATTGTATGTGGATCGCTGGCACTCATAATGCAGTATTTACAAGAAGAAAGCAGATTACCAAAGGTATCTCTTTTTACAGAACCAATAAGAACGTATTTAATGATAGGAGCAACTAGACAGGACATATATACATATCCAAATATTTCACAAGGATATGGAATATTTAATCTACTAAATACTTTCAGACAAATTGCTAGAAATTTATAAAGGATATAAAATTTAAAATTAATTTAAGTTTTATATCTTTTTTTATTCCTAAAAAGATACCTTACGAAGATTTATTCACAGGTGGCGTCTTAGAAGAATTTTTTGATGATACTCCGTACTCATTTATTCATCCAAATAGTTATGAATTAAAAAAATTATTACAAAAAACAGTGATAAAAAATAGATTAAGGTTATTAGGATAAAAAATTTATTTTAAAAGACAGACTATTGTGTAATAGTCTGTCTTTTATTGTCGAAAAGATAGACCTTTATACAAAAAAATGTTATATTGTGTAGTGATGAAATTTAGGGGAGGGAGCTATGTTCAATAAAAATAAAAAATTTGAGGGCAGTAACAAATTAGCTACTATATTGACTATAGGTATATCAGCTTGTTTAGTTATGTTTTATATATTTAGTTTAGTAT
>NZ_JAKEDR010000102.1 GCF_023653455.1 Paraclostridium ghonii | reverse complement strand
GGCAAGATGATATGTTATCACCTTTAAAATTTCCATTTACTATATTATCTCTAATACTTCCCATCTCATTATTTATTGATTTTTTTAGACTATCCTTAAATCGAGACTTATCTTTTAATATATTTAATCTATTTCTATAAAATTCTTCAACAGATTGATTAGTTAAAAATAATCTATTTTGAACTTGTTTTAATATTTCTAAAAATTTAGATCTATTCTCTTCATTATATCTATATAAATTTAGTAGTGCATTTGCATCTAAAATTATAATAGAATCGTTTTTAATCTTGTCTACATATCCCAACCTATGCATATTATGCTCAAAAAAAGTATTTTTCATTTTTTCCTCCATATTATATCTAATACCTCAAATAATTTTATTATATCACAATTTTCCATTTTTTTCCTAATTAGAATTTTATACACAATAAAAAAGCCAGGTGTAAGTTCCTGACTTTTCAGTAGTTATAAACGAGTGTACGTAAAAGTTTTTTAGTTTATACTCCATACCTCTACAGAGTTTCTCTTTTCGTAGTCCAATTTTAGCAAGTTGTTGGAGTTGCACCAACTAATACTCTTACTTGCACGCTGCCAGGTGGGTAAACCTGGCTATTTTTTATAAAAAGGGGTTTTTAGGGAGTGAGAATTTAGGTTGTCCTAAGTTCTCTATGATAATATAATATCACCTTTCAACCCCTTGTGCTTCGGTACTTATTCCGAAGTTTTTCTGATACTTTTCTGCCTTTTTAGAAATTTATAATATTTTCCATTGCTGTATTCTTAAAGTTATAAAAAGGATACATTGTAGACATAGATTTATATATCATATTATCTCTTATTGAATAATAAGTATCTTTGCCTACATTCATTTTATCTGCATAAACTTTCCAGTCTTTAATCTTTAATAAATATCTAATCTTAAACATTTGCTCTTCTTCCATATTAAAATTAGATTTTGCTCTTTCAATTCTTCTTAAGCTCATTTCTTTTTTAAGTTTTTCTTTTTTTAAGTATTCTATTTGCTTTTGTTTTTGTATTAACTCCCTTTCTACCGCTGAGTTTATATTAGTACTTGTTTGTACTCTTTCTGAATACTCTATAGCTCCACAACCTGCATAATCTTGCTTTATAAACTCTATCTCTTCATCTACATATGTAATTTCTTTTTTTAACTGTTCATAGTTATAAAACATTCCCTCAACTTTTGAAAATAAATCTTCTTTTTCTATATTTTCCATAAATAGCTCCCCCTCTAATTAAACTAAATCTTCTATCATTACTTCAACACAAGGTTTATCACTGTAGAACTTCTTAGAAACCACCTCTACAATCTGTGCATCATCTTTGTAAGCTATTCCATTTAAACTGTCTGCTATAGCTTTTATAACATTATCTAAATCTGGTTTCTTAGTTGGTCTTATAATTCCATCTAACTTTGCTCTAGCTTCTTTAAACTCTTTAGTTTTTATATTATTTTTAGCTATAGCATTCACATCTTTTTTAGTAATTCCGTAATAACAAACTATAGACATCTTTACATTACCTTCAAAATAATGCTTAACTGTAGTTCTATATAATAGCTTTATCCAGTTTTCATAATGCTTAGTTTGCTCTGGTGTAAATGCTCTACCATTTTTAGTTGAAAATTTAGGGCGTTCTTTTCCCTTTACTTCTCCATCTATCGTAAAATTAACTTTCATATCAATCTCCTAATTTTAATTTTTAGAAATATTTGGATTTTTTAGTGATTTTTATTTTTCTATAAAAAATAGTATAATTTTACCAAATAAACATTTGGAGGTATTTATGTATTACTTATTTTTATGTTTAACGTTCTTAGGATCATTAATTTTTGTATCTATTTTCATTGATAGGATTTTCCTTTCTAATAAGGGGTTTAACAGCTTTTTAGAATTTGTATTCATATCTTTTTGCTTATTCATTTGTCTACTTCCCTTTTTACTATCATTAATTTTAAGTTTCCCTTCTTTGGTTAATCTGACACAATTATGGGTGTTACTCTTATACCATTTAATATTCTTTATAGTAATTAATTTCATATTTGTTACTATAACTTACTCTGTATTTTTATTAGATCATTTTATCAAAAACAAATTAAAGATAACCAAATTAAGTATATTCACTTGTAATCATTTATCTTACAAGGACTTATTAAGTAATAAAAGATTCCTTATTTTATCTATTGGAGTTTCTTACTTTTTAACCGGCATAGTGATTTTATTTCCTTTACCACCTTTAATTTTATCTGAAATTGGAAATGATCCCAATTTAATTAATCTTGCTAAGTCAGAAATAGCAACTTACCAGCAACTCTTCGTATTCTCATCTATTCCTATCCTTTTAGCTTTAATGAAAATTAAATAATCACTTTATTCAGATATCACTATCAATATATTCCTAAATCTATATTGATAGTGATATCTGCCCTAAATCTATTTCTTAGTCATGCATCCACATTTAGCACATTGATAATACTCAGTTCCTCTAACATCTATCACTATAAATTTTCCCGAACAGTGATGACAAGTTCTCTTAGTTACTAACTGTACTATATGAGCCATACCTATTTACCTGCAATTCCTATAAGAGTATATAGCTGAATTATATCTTCTACTTTCATAAACTTCTTAATATCAGCAGGTGTTATAGTTCTAGTTACAAGCTCTATTTCACAAGCCTTATCAACTTTATCTTTAAACTGTCTATACATTTCACTAGATAACTCAACTTTCTTATACAGCTCCATGTTAAATGCTTTTATCTTAACTAATTCCTTATCCCTTTCCTGTATGCACCATTCCATACCTTGTAGTTGCTTGTATTTTTTCTCTAGTTCTAGTTTTAACTTCTCAATCTCTTTGTTTTGCTTATGCTCTTTTATATATGCATTATCTTTAGTCATTTGTAACTCACTTTTAAGTTTTCTAACTTTACTTTCTGCTGTATCTTTTGTACATTCTGCAACTATTACATCCTTAACTAATCTTTCATAAGTACTTCTTAAAACAAGTGGTAATTTTATTTTCATCTTTAGTTCCCCCTAGTTTATTTAATTTTCAATATAAAATCTATTTATAATATAATCTCCGTAAGCCTTACCTTCTTTGTAAACTTCTTCTCTTTCAAACGTATTGAAATTCCTATATCTTTTATTAAATTTCTCTTCATGTTTAGTTATAATGACGTTGTAATTATCAGTTATAAACTTTTCTAAAACTCTGTTATGAGTATTTATAAATGATAAATCTATAAGATCATTTAATGTAACTACAAGTGAGCAACTAGCTCTTTTGACTTCTTGTTTGATTTGCATTTAACCAGCTCCTCTCTTTGTTGTTCTACTACATATCTATCTAATATCTGGCTTAGTTTAACCGTTACAGTAGTATGTCCAAACTCTGCATATAACTCCTCTAAAGCTTGTCTTAATGTTTCCATAATGATCCCCCTATCTGTACCCTTCTTCTTCTAATTTATCAACCACTAACATTCTTATAAAATCAGATATATTCATTTGGTACATTTCTGCCAAATCTTTTAAACATTCTACTTCTTCTCTTGTAGCTCTAAATTTTATAAATTCATCCCTATTCATAATCGTTCCCCCTCTTAGCTAAACTTAGGATTTAGATAATTCTCTTCCATTTTCGTAAAATAGGCTTCTTTTATTTGGTCCATATCAAATCCTAATGAATATACAAGCTCTACATATTTAGCTATTAAAGTATCTAGCTTATGTTTTCCAAACATCTTTTTCCAGGGCAATGTTGTTATTTTATAAGCTAAATATATAAATTGTCTTTCTAAACTAGTTGTTTGAACTTCATCAACTGTAACTATTAAATCAACATCTAACTCATTAGCTAAGTTTCCTATATGACTTAATAAATCTAATAATTCTTCTTTTAACTTTTCTCGATTAACTGGAAGCCTGTCCCACCATTTATGTATTTTAGTTTCATTCAACACCTCTGCTAACTCACTTAGTAAAGCTAATGTAAGCCACATAGGAACTTGAAATTTATCTTCTTGATAATTTATACCTTCAACGTTTTTCAAATACTCTAAAAAGCTTTTCTGCTCTTTTTTATATAATTTAAATCTATAACTTTAATCATTACTCTCATTCCCCTCTTTATATTTAATTTTGTATCTTTTTCTAAACAATCTATTAGTTGCTATAACTTTATTGATAACGTCTCTAGTAGTTTCTAAATATTTACATGCCTTATTTACACTTTCAAACTCCATAGTTTTATTATTTAAAGTATCTTCAACTATTAGAGGTTTACTAATAACACTTCTTATAGGATCTAAACCTATTATTCTATATCTCTTCTTAAATCTTCTATTACGTTTTATATAAGTGGTTATGTCTGCTCTTCTCATATTTAAAAACTCGCAGCAATCTCCTAAGTTATCAAACTCATATTCTTTATTTTCAAGTTCATCTATTACTTTGGCTCTATATTCATGCTTCTTTCTTGGTTTGCTTGGTGGTCTATACTCCCCGCCCTGTTTATCTTTTGCGTCTTCCAAAGTTATATATTTTATAGCTTTTCCTATACTTAATTTTGGATTTAATATACAAGCTAACAAAGCTATATAATTATCTCTTAATTCAAAATCACATGTGTTAGCATACTTCATTTTTTATTCCCCCTTATTTCCAGGAGGGATTAACCCTCCCTATTGAAATTTATGTTTTTGATTTTCTAATATAATTCTTTCAAGTTCTTCTTCTGAGTACTTGCTATAACCATCACTTCCGCTAAAATTATGAACTTTAGGATTTAATGGTTTATCTGAATTATTTTTATCAAAACTGGTTATACTTTCATTAGAAAAATTTTCATTTATTGCTTTTATAAGAAATCCGACTAGATTTCTAATATTAGATTGTTTCTTAGAAAGCTCTATCTTTTCTTTGAGATAATCTAAATCGTAACCCTCCCTTTTAGCTGATAATGTATCAGCTATTTTTTTTATGTCTTTATCTAAAAGATGGTTATAAGCTTTTTTTAATTCAAGAATAACTAAGCTTCTTTCTATTTCATTATCAGCAACAACCTTCTCTATATGTTGTTGTTCTATATCTATCTCTTTCTCTATCTCTTTCTCTATCTCTGTGTAACAATTTTCCTCATTTAAGTAACTGCCTGGTAACATGGAAGTAACATTGTTACCACTTTCAATTACTTTTTTCTCTTTTTGTCTTTTATTTCTCATTAATTGAGCTTTTGAAGTTTCACTTCCAACCATATTTTGAAGTTGAGCTATATAAATCTCTCCATTTTCTAATATTTGAACTAGGCCAATTCTTTTAAAAAGTTCCATAGCAACTCTGACTGTATCTGGCTCAGTATTAGTCACTCTAGCTAATGTCTTTATGTCATATGGAACTAACATACTTCCTACATTTCTTATTAGCAAACCATTTGTTTTAAGTGATTTTAAACATAGCTTTAAGTAAAATAAGCAATAATCTTTTCCATTTTCTTGTTCTTCAATCCAACTTATTGCATCTTCTTCAAAAAAATCTTCTTTTAACTTTAACCAGTAGTACTTTTTAGTCATCTACATCACCTTCTTCTTTTGTTAATTGATATCAGTAGAAGTAAGAGTAAGTAATATACGCCTACTTCTTTTATAAACTCCATTATTTTACGTCTATAGATGATTGACCATCTTCATCTTCTTTTATCTCAAAGTTAGCTTCTATAGAATCTGTTTCATCTATTATTAAACTCATATCTTCATCTATTTTTGATTTAACTGTTTCATCTGAACTTACTGCTTTTTGCATTTCTATACTTAGCGGAGCATATTTTAAAAGTTGCTTTATAACTGTTTTCTTTGCCATTGCATCGAAGTCTGTTTGCCAAGGTCCATTATTAAAGGTTTTGCTTTTCCCCTTTGCATGTTCTAAAACTTCATCTTTTGTCATAAATACAAAGCTGTGTCCTCCTGTATCTAGGTGATATACCGCATAATATCCTATTACTTCACCTCTATTACCTTTTAATACAGGTTCATGTATTAAATCTTGATGTAATCCATATTTAACTTCGAATGTATCATTTTCTCTAACCTCATGAGCGTATAGAGTTTTTATTTTCCCACTTCTTTGAGCTAATTCTAATAATCCCTTATATCCTATTTGAAACTGAACTTTGTTTCCGTAAGGAATTAAATATGCTTGCCCTAATGGTGTATTTGGCTCTAATCCCAGTTGAGCACTCTCCATCATTGCTGCTATAAAACTCATAGGTTCACATGACTGCAACTTATCATTATTGCTAAATGCTGTTAATGCTACTCTTTGAAATCTTTCACTCGATACCATACTTGGTAATGCTGCTTCTATTTCCTTAGCCATCTTAGTCATTAATTGTTTCATTCCTGCATTTGGGCTAGCTTGCTTTGCTACCGTTGTTCCTGTTGCTTTATTTGCTAATTTATTTTTTAAATCTGTCATCTTTAATTACCCTCCTTTTCTATTTATTTATTCTAAAAGTTCTTGAAGTACTAGTTTTCATAAATTGTTCTGCTATTTCTGGCATTTCAGCTTTTAACTTTTTATTATCTATCATATTTCTATTTGAAGTTTTCCAAGTTATTTTTCTATCTCCTATCTTAGCAACTTCAAACTCTTCCATATGAAGTTGTATATCTTGTTCTATAAGCTTCTTTTCGCTTTCTAAGGTCTTTATGTCTGAATCTATTTCGTCATATCTTAAAAGCTTTTGTGGTCCATCTTTTAATAAATGTAATTCTATTTCTTGGCCATTTGATTTCTTATATTTTTCTTTCAAATACTCTGAGTAAGCATCTGATCCATCTGGTAAAGGCACTATATCTTTTAATATGTTTTCTTCCCAAAACTCTTTTTCTATTTTCATAAGATAATCTATAGTTTCTTGATCTCTTTCTATCTTGTGCCATATAAACTCACTATTTCCTATTAATGCTGCTATATAGCAATGTGTAGCTCCTGTTATTGCCATGTAGTGTAAGCATTGTATTTCGTAATGTGGTGGTACACCTTCCTCCCATTCTTTAAGTGCAAATGAGTTAGTTGTTTTACACTCTAAAAAGGCTTGTTCTCCCACTATTGCTCTATCTATATTTGCTAATGCAAATGGGTATTTATCGTTCTTAAGCATTCCATTCACATTCCTTACTTTTAATCCAGTTTCTTCTGTGAATAATTCTGCTACTAATCCCTCTAACCTATTTCCTAATTCCATTCTTAGAGATTTAATTTTTTTTGGACTGTCTTCTTTTTTCTCCATATAAAGTTGTATTGAACTTTTCCAAGGGTTTAAGCCTGTTATTGCAGATGCGTCACTTCCTCCAATTCCTGCTTGTCTATTTTTAAGCCATTCTTCTTTTGACATTGTTTTCGTATCTGCTATTACTTTTGCATCTAAGTATTTTCTGAATTTTTCATTTTGAGATAGTATTGCAACTCCGTTCATAATGTGGTATCCTCCTATTAATTCTTTTTATTGCCAAGGACCTAATCCATAAGTGTCGTAGCTTATTGGTTCTTGGTATATTTGTAATGCTTCAAATTCTTCTTCTTTGGTAGTTTCTTTCAATTCTTCTAGTTCTTCTTCTAATATCAATATTTGGTCTTTTAAATCTTCAAAGTCAGTTTCTATATATTCTAAATCATCAAGTTTTGTAGCTCCTTTTATTGAGTTGTCTAAGTTTTTTATTTCTTTTTTTATGTTTAACATGGTTTTTGATAATTCTTTTATGCATTCGTTAGAACTCATTATCTATCACCTACTTTCAACTTGTAATCTATTAATTTTCTTACAAACCAAATCGACTTTTCTTCTATTGTCATAGTTTGAAATTTTGATATATTCACTTGTTATCACCTACCTTGTCCCAAATTTATATATATAGCTACTATTTATCAGTAGCTAATTTACCTTCTTCATGTAGTCTAATTGCTATCTTGTAATTAACTTTAGCTATATCTTCTAGTATCTCTTGCACTTCTTCATCTGTCTGTTGTCTGCCTAAAACAATTTCCGGAGAGATTATCTCGATAATTGCATGCTCTGTTTCTACTCTGTAGATTTCTTTGTTATAATCTATGTTTGGATCTAACATGTCATCGCCTCCCTGTAAACTATATGCGCTTATAAAATTGTCCTATGCAAAAGCTACTTGGGTATTTAATAGTTTAATTTCTTCTTCTAAAGCTCTCGGTAATTTATAGCTATATATAATTTCCTTTGCAAACTCTAAGTCTTTTCTTTTTATCTCCTCGCATCCTACTACACCGAATTCCCTGTGTATCTGCTTATATAAATCTGAAAATACTTTTCTACTTAATCTTTTATAAGCATTAGATTTCTTTCCTCCAAGCAGTGGAACTACAGTTTGATTCGCTAATTTTTTTAAAACTTTTGAATCTGATGGAAAAAGTGGTAAATCATCAAATTTTCGGTCTACCTTTTCAACCTTGTTTCCTATTTCTTGTATCTTTTCGTCATGCATTAATAATGCTTTCATTTCTGTGCTTAAGTTTTGATATGGATTTCTTAACTGTTGTTCCCTTTCTTCAAATCTACTTACATAAGTTGCAGTAAATATAACTCCTTTTTCTCCTGTCATTTTATTTGCTACCATATCACAACCTTTTTTAGTTATTAAGTAACAAGGTTGTATTTTATTTTGAGAATTTACATAAGTACTTTCTATAAAAAAATGACGACTATCCAAATTTGGATTATCCTTTAATATCTTTTCATATCCTCTTATATCTCTCATTAAATGAGCATGTTCTTTTCCTACTAATTCTGCAACTTCCCTACTTTCAGCTAGAAGTTGATTATTTCGGTTAATTATTACTAAACTTTCCATCATTCATTTCTCCTATTTTAATTTTTATTGGTTAAACTACAAATATACTCATTATGCGAATTAATAAGTCAAAAAAATTTCCTTCATATCGCATTCTAGTATTTCAGAAAGTTTTATAGCTTCATGCACAGTAAACTTTCTTTTTCCATTTTCTTTGTCACTGTAAGAATTAGGAGCTATACCCAGCTTAACAGCTATTTCTTTCTGTTTAAAACCGTGTTGTTGTCGTATTTTTTTTAAAAGTTCTTTATTCAGCTTAATTACCTCCATTCGCATTTTGCGACTTTATATATCATTAGTATAATCCCCAAAATGCGAATAGTCAATACGTTTTTGAGAAAAAAAATCTAAAATTGCGAAAAAAAATCGCAAGCTGTTAATTTTATTGTAAAATTAATTATGTAGAAAGGAGTGAGAATGTTGGAAAATGAATTCGCAAATAGATTAAGATCAGAAAGAGAATCTTTAGGTCTTTTACAGAAAGAAATGGCAGAAAAATTAAATTTGCCTAGTAATACCTATAATGGATATGAAACAGGAAAAAGAAGCCCCTCTTTAGAAGTAGCTTCACACATAGCTAAAACACTTGGTGTTAGCGTTGATTATTTATTAGGAAAAACAAATGTGAAAAACCTTGATGATTATCCAGAAGATGTTAAGAGGATAACTCAGTTGCTTTTAAGTGCAGATAAATCTAAGGTTGCTGCATTAGAAAAGTTATTAGAAGAATTTTTAGAGAAGTAAAAAAGAACCTTTTTAGTTTGGTTCTTTAATTACTTCTCTTGCTTTTTTTTCAAATTCTTTTAAATTACTTTTAGATTTTAAATATAATTTCCTAAGATTTTCTAATATTTCTGCCTCATTAAAATTTTTCTCCATAATAAACTCCCTCTTTCTTATGTCCTATATATTAAATAGAAATTCTATGTATAATTATAAAATTCACAATCTATAATTACACTTTACCAAACATATGTTCTATTTTCAACCGAACAGTTTTTATTTTGTAAATATTTGCCACAGTTTTTCTACACTTAATATTTTATCACTAAAAGCAGTCCTATCATGAATATTTTGTGACTTATCTCGACAAGATTTGATATAATTTTGATACAAACTATGCATTATCAAATTGAAAGCCTGAGGTGTCGTTATTGATTGTAAGGGCTAGAAAAAAGTATAATTTAACTCAAAGCCAACTTGCCAAACGTTGCAAGATAACACAAAGTTATTTAAGCAAGTTAGAAAGTTTCGAACATGTCGATAAATTGCCAACTCTAAGGTTAGTAATTATTATAGCTAAAGAGCTTAACTTAAATCCTCATGAATTAGCTAGCTGGTTTATAGATAAAGATTTAAAAAATAAATTTAAACGTTCAACAGAACTATATATAACAGGAGGTGAGCTTTTGAAGACAGCAATCTATTTAAGGAAATCAAGAGCAGACGAAGATTCAGATACTAAGGAAGTTTATGAAACTCTCAGTAGACATAGATCTACACTTTTAAAAATAGCTAGAGAACAAAATTTAAATATAGTAGAAATAAAAGAAGAAGTTGTAAGTGGTGAAAGCATAGAGTATAGACCCAAAATGATAGAGCTTTTAGATGAGGTTAAGAACGGATTTTACGATGCGGTTTTAGTCATGGACATAGACCGTTTAGGTAGAGGTAACATGCAGGACCAAGGGCTTATTTTAGAAACATTTAAAAAATCTAAAACAAAAATAATAACTCCTCGCAAAACTTATGATTTAACTAATGAATTTGATGAGGAGTACTCAGAGTTCGAAGCATTTATGGCTCGTAAGGAACTTAAATTAATAACTAGACGTATGCAAAGAGGTAGAGTTAAGAGTATAGAAGAAGGTAAATATATAGCTTCTCAAGCACCTTATGGTTATAAATTTACATTTGATGAAAACGGTAAGAAATCCATGGTTATAGATGATGAAAAAGCAGATATAGTTAAATTAGTTTTTGACTTATATGTAAACAAAGGTTATGGAGGAAGAAGAATAGCTTCACACTTAAATGCTTTAGGTTTAAAAACATCAAGGGGAAGAACTTGGTATGATAAAGGTGTTCGAGATATTATAAAAAATAAAACATATGCAGGATATGTTGTTTGGAATAGAGTCGAAAGAGGTAAAACAACTTCTAGAACTAGGGATTTAGATGAAAGAATAGAGTCAAAAGGCATTCACGAACCGATAATAAGCGAATCTATTTGGAATAAAGCTCAAATACGTTTGGCTAAAAATGAAGTTCCAAGAAATAAAAAAGATACAACTATAGCTAACCCTCTAGCAGGTTTAGTTATTTGTACTGAATGTGGTTATAAAATGTTAACTCAACAATCTACTTATTCAGGAGGTTCTATTGTAAAGTTTGTAAAGTGTAAAGAATGCGGTATGAACAGAAGTATTAAACTTGATACATTAGAAAATGAGGTTATCAATCAACTAAAATTATGGGTTAACTCCTATAAAACATCTTTTGATGCTTATACAATAAAACCAAAGGAAAACGGAACTTTAAAAGAATATAACAAACTTTTAAAAACTCTTGAAACTGAATACGAAACTTTATCAAAGCAAAAAGAAAATCTTCATAATTTATTAGAGCAAGGTATTTATGATGTAGATACATATTTAGATAGATCTAAAGCTCTCTCAGAAAAAATAGAGTTAAATAGACAAAGTATTAAATTGGTAAACAAGGATATAGAAGCAGAATCTAAGGCAAGTGTATCTTTTGCAGATATAATTCCTAAAATCGAAAAAGTTTTAGAGTTATACCCTAAAACCGATGTAATGAAAGAAAGAAACGAATTATTAAAACGAATAATAGATCGCATTGAATATTATAGAGAACCTGGAAAAAGATCATCTAAACCTAATATAAAAATTTACCCAAAATTAAAAAATAAATAACAAATAACTGTTATCATCATACTGATAAACAGTTCAATGTTTTAGCTGGTTCATTTGCGGGTGGCGAAGGTGACTATGTTGCATTATTTGAACCTGCTGCTTCTGAAGTAGAAAAACAAGGTAAAGGATATGTAGTAGCATCTATCGGTGAAGAAT
>NZ_JAKEDR010000101.1 GCF_023653455.1 Paraclostridium ghonii | reverse complement strand
GATTAAAAGAACTTGTAAGAAATGTTAAAGGGGAGATATGTAAAAATGATTAAGTTTAAATTATATAGTGATAAAGATTTAGAAGAAATATTTTTAAATGATATGGCAGCAAAAGGATATGCAATGACAAAATTTTTCTTAGGAATTTATTGGTTTGAAAAGTGTAAATCTGGAGAATATACTTACAGAATTGATTTAGTTAGTGATAAAGATAAAAATCAGAAAAAAGAGTATTATGATTTGATTCGTGAAACTGGAGGAGAGATTATTCAACCGAGCGGTGCATGGGTATTTTTAAGAAAAAAAGGAGAATTTGAGTTATATACAGATAATGAAAGTAAGATAGAAGAATATAATAGAATAAAAAAGGCTTTTTTACTTGTAGCACTATGTGAGCTTTTAATAATTTCAGCGCCATTGAGTGTTTACTTTTGGCATGGTGTAAAGTCTGTAATTATTGCTATAATTGCTTTGATTTTTACATGTATTTTATGCTTTCATCAGGCCTATAAGTGTCATAGAAAAATTGAATCTTTAAAAAATTAACTAATAAATAGATATATAGTTGTTGAATAGTTGTTTTAAAAACACTTAAAGACTGATATTCAAGTTTTATGTTAAGTAAACAACTATTCAACAACTTATGCCTTAATTAATATTAATTTAAATATTCATCTATAGAAGCTGCAACAATTTTAGAAGCTACAACCGCTTCTATAACAGTTTTAGCACCATGAGTGACATCACCACAAGCAAATACCCCATCACGAGTAGTATGACCACTATTATCTGTCATAATAAGACCAGTATTATTAACTTCTAAACCTTTGTTATTAGAAACAATAGTATTTCTAGGAACTTGGCTAACAGCAACTAGAACAGAATCGCATTTAAATAATTTTTCACTACCTTCTATAGTAACTAAAGAAGTTTTACCATCTTCATTAACTATTTTTTTAGTATCAGCTAAAATTATACCATCATTGACTATTTCAATAGGAGCCTTGTAAGTCATAAACTCTACACCTTCTTCAATAGCTTCGTGTATTTCAGCCTTAGTTGCTGTCATACTATCAAAATCACGTCTATAAGCTACATAAACATTTTTTGAACCATAGTGCTTAGCGCTTCTAGATGCATCCATTGCAACGTTACCAGCACCTATTACCACAACATTATCTCCTAAATCATAGTTTTTAGGTGAGCGCAAGTAATCAATAGCATAGTGTACATTACCTAAGCTTTCACCTTTTATATCTAATCTTCTTGGATTCCAAACTCCAGTACCTATAAACACTGAATCATATCCATCTTGAAATAATTTATCTAATGTAAGTATAGGACCAACAGTAGCATTGATTTTAAATTTAACGCCCATATTTTTTAATATGCTTATCAAGTTATCAATTATTTCTCTTGGAAGTCTAAATTCAGGGATACCATATCTAAGGATTCCACCTAATTGTTCATTTTTTTCAAATACAGTTACGCTATATCCTTTTTTTGCTAGTTCAAATGCAACTGTAAGACCAGCAGGACCAGAGCCGACTATAGCAATGTTTTTTCCGTTTTTAGGTACATTTGAAAAATCAGCATCCTCTAAGTATTTCTTAGAAATTTCTTCTTCTATTTTATAAAATTGAATTGGCTCACCTTTAATACCTCTTATACAATTACCAGCACATTGATCTTCATGTGGACAAACTATTGCGCAAACAGCAGAAAGAGGGTTATTATTAAATAGAATTTCACCAGCTTCTTTTATTTTACCTTCTTTATATAAATTTATTACAGTAGGTATATCTGTGCTTATAGGGCAAGCACTTTTACATCTAGCATTTTTACAAACTAAACATCTATTAGCTTCTAAATTTAAATCTAACAAAAAATCACCACCTATATTAAATATTTATTATTATACCCTAGAATAGATACTTATAACATAAAAAATGTGTCGAAAAATGTAAAAAGATACAAATAAAGCTATAGATTTGACTATAAAATCAAGTGACTATATAATGGAAAGTATAATTGAGGAGGGGTTATAATATATAAGATTTAAAATATAAAGATGTAAATGTATACAAGATAGACTGAGAACTACATTCTCCAATAGGAGTAATAAAAGATAGTAAACAATTAGAATAAATAATTAAAATCAAAAGCTTTTTATTAAGTAATGATGCTAAAAAATATTAAAAATATATAATACTAAGCGATATAAAAGCTTAAAATATTTAGCTATAAGAGACGATGATATAAAAATTAGTAATAATAGAAGGAGTGATGAGATTTATATGGAAATTATAAATATTACAGAAAATCCTTTTGATTTTATTATAGGAATAAAAAAAGAAAAATCTGATAATGAATCGGTTATTTATATGAATACTAAGAAAGAAGATATAAATACAATTAGAAGCAATTTCTTAAATGTTACTTTAGACAAAGAAAGAATTTGCTTTTTTTAGAAAGTTTAAAATAAAGGAGGAATTATTATGAGTAATTTAAAGATAGTATGTGATAGTTTATCGGATATACCAAAAGATTTAAGGAATAAATATGATATAGAAATGGTTCCCTTAACTGTTAGATTTGATGATAATGAGTATAGGGATGGGATAGATTTAGAACCTAAAGAGTTTTATGATATGTTAAGAGAAGGGAAACTACCTCAAACTTCACAAGCTACATATTCTCAATTTAAAGATGTATTTGATAAATTTATAAGTGAAGGGAAAGATATATTATATATATCAGGTTCTTCTAGAGCTACAGGAACTTATCAAAGTGCTATAATGGCTAAAAATGATACGGATGGAAACATATACACTTTTGATACTATGAACTTTTCATATGGGTGTGGTATGCAAGTTGTTAAAGCTGCGCAAATGGCAATTGAAGGTTCAACTATAGAAGATATTTTAACTAAGTTAGAATACATGAAAGAAAATATGTATGTAGTATTTTGCGTAGATGATTTGAAGTATCTGCAAAGAGGAGGGCGAATATCTTCATCTAAAGCTGTTATAGGGAATATGTTAGGAATAAAACCTATATTAGAGGTGAAAGATGGATTAGTAACACCTGTAGCGCAAGTAAGAGGTAAAAAGCATGTATTTTCAAAGATGGTAGAACTAGCTAAAATGCATTGTGGGCAGTCAAAAGAAATAGCTATAGGTCATGGTGATTGTGAGTTAGATATGCTTAAGTTAAAAGACATTGCAAGTGAAGAGTTAATACCTGAAGATATTTTAATCACAGAAGTTGGATCTTGTGTTGGCGCGCATGCAGGTCCAGGAATATTAGGTGTATTTTGTGTTAGATAATTAAGTTAAAATTAAACGTATATAAAATAATTGTTTGAATAAGGTCATAGGTTAATTTTCCTATGGCTTTTTTGTTGATAAATTGAATTTGTTAAAAAAATACCATAATGTTTAGTAGATTTGTAGTCAATTGATTGGAGATAGTATACAATTTGTGTGGGAGGGATGTTTCATGAAATTATATTCAATTTGTTGTGTTATTGTTTTAGGAATATTTATATATGGAGGTCAAGGTGGGGAACCTGTCATTAAGGAAGTTTTTAATGAGATTCAAATTGAGGAATCAATAAACTATGACTTTGAAAATTACTATGCATAATAAAAAATAAAAAAAGCACATCATATGATGTGCTTTTATATAAGACTACTAATTAAGCAGCGTTATCTTCATCGTTTTTGTTACCACGGATTACGTCAGCAGTAACTATTTTGTGGTTCTTGAATAGTGCATATCCTATGAATCCGCCTAAAATACTTACTACTATACATCCAGCAGCAGCTATTAAAGCAGGAATTCCGTTTTGTCCAACTGCTACAGCAAAACCAGCTATTGGAGTAGCCATACCAGGAACACTTATTGCAAGAGGTGCAATATAAGTACTTACTAAAGCAACTACAACACCAGATAATGCTCCACCTATAAAGTTAGTAGAAAATACTGGGATTGGGTTTGCAGATATTATATCTGATTGAGTTAATGGCTCTATAGCAACAGCTATAGTATCTTTTTTATCTCCAAACTTCATTTTAGAGAAGAATATAAAGTTCATGAAAGAAGAACCAAACACTGCTAATGCACCTATTGCCATTGGAAGACCAGTTAAACCTATTATAGAAGTTAAGGCCATTGATGATAATGGAGCAGTAGCAACAACTGTTATTAAACCACCAAGTATTATACCCATTAATACAGGAGATATATCAGAAGCAGCTATTAAAGCTTGCCCTATTTGCATTAATGTACCATTAATTACAGGATCCATAAACATTGCAATACCTCTTGCTAACGGAGCAGCAACTAATATTACAACTATTAAGTCAAGTCCAGCAGGTGTTTTTTCTTCTAAGAATTTAACAACAAATGATATTAAATATCCTGCGATAAATCCTGGAAGTATTCCAAATCCTGAAACTGATAACCCAACTAAAACGGCATAAACTGGAGATACTCCTAAAGCTAATGGTACTAATATACCAGCAGCAACTCCACCTAAACTACCGTTTGCGTTTCCAACTTGCTCTAAGAAAGACATTCCTAATTGTTGCCCAAATAATGAAGCATGGAATGCTTCAACTAAGAAACTTGCGCAAGCAGCACTTGCTAATGCACCCATAGCTTTCATACCTTGAGGTGCTTTGTAACTAAATAAAGTGAATAATGCCAGTACAACTAATAATAATGCCGTACTTGTTAAAATCTGCATCATAAAAAGTTTCCTCCTCTGTTGATTAAAATAAATAAATGCTTGTTATTGTTTTCCCGCGATTTACGCGATGATGATTTGATTATATTATAAATTTTTTTTTTTGTAAAGCCTTTAAATGTAGAAAAATGTAGAAGTTATTGGAAAATAAAATCAAATTTGAAAAATAATATAAAAATTGCAAACAATGACAAATTGGCGTTTTTTGGTGTTGTCTATACAAAAGAATTAGTGTAAACTAGTATTTAACAATACTTTTAAGGGGGTGTAGGTGAAATAATGAATGAAATAATAAGAGACATTATAGACTTTGTATCAAAAACTTTTCCTAAGATACATGCCAGTTTATATTTAGAGTCTTTAAAAGAGTATGCTGCAAATATAAATGTAAATAGAACTCAATTAAGAGCACTTGTATTCATAAAAAATAATGGGGAAATAACAATGACGGACTTATGCGAAAAATTAAATATAGAAAAAGGAAGTCTTACTACTATGGTAGATGACTTAACTAAAAAGGGATACTTAACTAGAAATAGGGATTTACGAGACAGAAGGAAATATATATTAAATTTAACTACTTCAGGTGAAGAAATAGCTAAAGACTTTTTAGAATCATTAGGAAATAGGTTGGAAGCAAGATTTTTACAACTTGATGAACAAGATAGAAATAAGTTTATGGAATCGATAAAAAATTTAGAGGAAATACTTATAAAAGAAAGTTAGTGTAAAATCAATGAACACCCAATTTAAGAAACAAGTTAATATTAAATGGCAAAAAAATAGACTAATCATTTGATTAGTCTATTTTAAATTTAGTTATTAGTTGCTAAATTACTTTTTATTTGCATATATTTTTCAAGACCTTGTTTTAATATATTTGCAGCTTTCTTTAAATCGTGTTCATTTAATATATAAGCAAGTCTTACTTCGCTTTTTCCTAGTCCTTCAGTTGCATAAAATCCTTCTGCAGGGCAAGCCATTACAGTTTCACCATCAACATCGAATTCATTTAACATCCAAATTACGAAATCTTCTGCATTTTCTATTGGAAGTTTAGCTAGGATATAAAATGCTCCTGTTGGTTTTTCACATATTACTCCTTCAACTTTCATTAACTCGTTATATAAAACATCTCTTCTTTTTTTATACTCCTCATTAACTTTATTAAAATAAGCATTAGGAGTTTTATATAATTCTATTGCTCCAACTTGATCAAGAGTAGACACGCATAATCTTCCTTGACATAATTTTAAAACTTGAGCTATAAAATCTTTATTTTTAGATGCTAAAGAACCTATTCTTGCACCACATGCACTATATCGTTTTGAAACACTGTCTACTATTATTACTCTATCTTTAATTTCATCTATATTACCAAAACTTATATAATCTAAACCATCATAAACAAATTCTCTATAAACTTCATCTGCTATTATCCATAAGTTATTTTCTTTTGCTATATCAGCTAACATATAAACTTCTTCTTTTGTATATACAGCTCCAGTTGGATTACCTGGATTTGATATAAGTATAGCTTTAGTGTTTTTATCTAATTTAGAACAAATTTCATCTTTGCTTGGAAGGTGGAAGCCGTTTTCTGGATGCGTAGTTACAGGTTTTACAGAAACGTTTACACAAGAGCTAAAACCATTATAGTTTGTATAGAATGGTTCAGGAACTAAAATATTATCTCCTGGATCACAAGTTGCCATCATAGCGAATAATAAAGCTTCACTACCACCATTAGTTATAAGTATTTCATCTTTTTCAAAATTCATATTATATGTAGCATAGTAATCTATCATTGCGTCTATTAACTTAGGTAGACCTTGAGATACAGCATACTCCAATACATCACTATTAAAAGTATTTACAGCATCGAAAAAACCTTTAGGTGTTTTTATATCAGGTTGTCCTATGTTTAAATGGTAGACCTTTAAACCTCTTTCCTTTGCAGCTGTTGCATAAGGAACTAACTTTCTTATAGGTGAAGATTGCATAGATAAAATTCTAGTAGAAAAGCTCATTTTTAATACCCCCTGTATTATGAAAAATATGTAAAATACCTTACAATAGAATAATATCATAAGTTAATGTAAAAAGCATTCAGTTTTTTCAGATATTTATAAGGGTTTTATTAAGATTTACAATCTATGAAAAAATATGTAAAATGATAATTATATATTTACTAAACAATGTTATAGTAAAATGATATTTTGAAAATATTATATTAAGTATATATTCAAAATTTAATTAATTATTAAATACTCTGAATAGAGGTGTTAAACTTGAGAGATTTAAGGGTAGACTTATTTAGTGGAGATGTAATTATATTTGCGCCTGACAGGTCAAGTAGGCCAACAGATATAAAAAAATTTGAAGATGAAAAAGAGTATCATAATGTTTACGAAGAAAATTGCCCTTTCTGTAGAGGGAATGAAAAATATTCAGCAAAAGCAACTTCTCAATTAAAAGATGATTCAGGATGGATATGTAGGTCTGTTTATAATAAGTATCCTATAATAGATGAATACTCTATTGGGATAAGTGGAACACATGAAGTTATTATAGATACATATAGACATAATGGGTCTTTTTACAATTTGAGTAAAAGTGAATTTAAAAATATGTTTCTTATGTATCAAAATAGGTATAAAGAATATATAGAGGAAAAAGAAATTTTATATGTTAGCATATTTAAAAATTTTCTTAAAAAAGCAGGAGCATCGCTAGCTCACCCTCATTCTCAAATTGTTTCTATGTCATTAGTACCAAAAGACATAAAAAATGAGGTAAGTATATTAAAGCAATACTATGAAAACAAAAAAGAAAGTCTATATGATAAAGTAATAAAAGAAGAAATAACTTTAGATGAAAGAGTTATCTATAATGGGAATAAATTTTTAGTGATAGTACCATATGCATCAATGTATAGTAATGAGGTTAGGATAATATGCAAAGATAAATCTAAGTTCGAAAATTTAGGTGATTCTAGTTTAAGTGAACTTTCTTATATCTTTAAAAAAGTTTTTGAAAAAATATATATAGAATGCGGGTATATGCCTTTTAATTTATGTATGCATTCTCATCCTAAAAATTTAGAATGTGAAAAATTATTTCACTTACATTTTCATATAATTCCTAGAAAATATAATTTTGGTGGATTTGAAGTAAGCAATGGTATATACGTATCTTCAACTATGCCTCAGGATTTTGCCAAAAAGATAAAATTTAATTAGACACAAAGGAGAAAAGTATGAAGTTTATATCGTGGAATGTAAATGGCCTTAGAGCGTGTGTAACTAAAGGTTTTATGGAGTTTTTAAAAAAAATAGATGCAGATATATTTTGTTTGCAAGAAACTAAGCTTCAAGAAGGTCAAATTGACTTAGAGCTTGAAGGATATTATGATTATTGGAATTATGCACAAAAGAAAGGTTACTCAGGAACAGCTGTATTTTCAAAAAATAAACCATTGGATGTTAAATACGGAATAGGTATAGAAGAACATGATAATGAAGGTAGAGTTATAACTTTAGAGTTTGAAGATTTTTATTTCGTAACGGTATACACTCCAAATTCACAACAAGGATTAAAAAGAATTGATTATAGAATGAAGTGGGAGGATGATTTTAGAGATTATCTAAATAGATTAGATGAAGTAAAGCCTGTTATAATGTGTGGGGATTTAAACGTAGCTCATTCAGAAATAGATTTAAAAAATCCTAAGACAAATAGAAAAAATGCAGGATTTACAGATGAAGAAAGAAATAAATTTAGTAAATTTTTAAATTCAGGATTTATAGATACATATAGATTTTTTTATCCTGATAAAGAAGGAGTATATAGCTGGTGGTCATATAGATTTAATGCAAGAAAGAATAATGCAGGTTGGAGAATTGACTACTTCTGCGTATCAGATAAGTTAAAAGATAGATTGGTATCAGCCGACATCCACACTGAAATATTAGGATCTGATCATTGCCCTGTTGAATTAGTTATAAAATAAAACATAAATTTATAATATCCTTAATATAATTTAATAAGCCATTAAATAAAGGAGGATATTATGAAGTTAGTACAGCTTAAAGAAAAAGTTAAAAAAGGAATAGCTTTAGGGGCTGAAGTTGTTTACATAAAAGAAGAGAGTCTTTTATTTGGGATAGAATCTATAGTTAGAAATGAAGACAATGAAAGTATAGTGTTTATAAAGTCCAAAGGAGAGAGCTTAAAAAGCCAAGATTTTGTAAATGTTATAGATGAAGTATATAACCAAGTTGGCAATGTGGATGTATATGTAGGTAAAGAAAGTAAATTTAGAAATGAAGATAAACCTATAGATATAGTAGAGTTTGCTCAATATGAAAATATAAAAATGTTATTTTTAAATGCGTAAAAAAAGATAAGTCCTAAAATTAGGACTTATCTTCTTTTTTTACATTTGAATCCATGTTTTGATTTTTTCTTATTAGATTTAGCTAAAGCCTTATGATTAGGCGTTGGTATATCATCTATTAAAAATTGATTAGTTTTACCCATCTTATAAGCTAGGTCTATAAGTTTTTTATCATCAGAAGTTAACTCTCTTCCAAGTATTTTTTTGAACTCTTCAAACAATGAATTATAGTCAACTTTCTTCTTAATAGATTTAGATCTAGTTCTATTAGATTTAACTGGTGTGAATACATAAGTATCTGCAACTATATTTTCATCATAAATATTTTTTAGAACTAAAGATGTATAATAAGCGTCATTTAAAGCATCGTGATATGCTTTATCTTGTTCAAGTTGTAAAATTTGTATAGCGTTTTGAAGTCCTATACTTTGTCCTGTTGGGTTGTTGAAGTAAGATGATGCATACTGCTGAACATTTATATATAATTTAGGCAATCCTTTTGAGGGAAGCGAATAATAATTAATATTTCTATATAATTCTTTTAAGTCACCAGATCCCCAAACGCACATTATGCTAGATTTACCTGAAATAAACTTTCTAAAATCCTTATATACACTTGAAAATGAAGGGGCATCTTTTACTTTATCCAATGTAATATGAGTCATCTTTCCAACGAATGGATGAATATTTTTATATATATTTGGTTTTACAAAACTACTGAATTTATCGATTATATTAAAATTAGCATCAAGTTTTATAGCTCCTATTTGTATTATTTCGAAAGGGCATTGTTCATTAGAAAATGTTTTATTATTTTCTCTATCAAATCCCTGATTAAATTCTAAATCGAAAACTATATATTCCATACGAATCTCTCCTAAAAATTTTTGGTTATTAATTTAGTATACCCTATGTAAAAAAAAATTCATACACAGGATTTTTAAGTGGATTTAAAAAATTAAATATATTGCGAACAAAATATAAATATATTATAATAATATAAATTATATTACGAATTAAAAATGTTTAATTTGATAAAACATTGCAAAGTGCAAATCGTAAAATACAATCAGTGAATTGGGGGCTAAAAATGCAATCTTTATTATATGTTATTGAAAAACATAATCACAATGAAAAAGATTTAAAGGAACTATTGTCTCAACATGAAAACATAAAATTTGTATCTCTTATAGGGGTGGACCTAGGTGGAAATGCTATAGATGAAAAAATACCTGTAGAACTTTTACTAGATGATATTACAGGTTTTTTAAACTCAGGGATACAAACTGATGGTTCTAGTGTTGAATTATACAACATAGCAACATTAAATAATGCAAAAGTTGATTTAATGCCAGATAATGAAGCTATTTGGTATATAGATTATAATATGGAAAATATGTGTAATAAGTGCAACTTACCTGTAGGAACTTTAAAAATACCAGCATTTTTATTACATGAAGGGAAGCGAGTTTGTTCTAGGGGAATTTTAAAAAGATCAGAACAATATACAAAAGAAGCTATAATGCAAGTAATAGAGGAATATCCACATATGCTTGACGGTATAGGAATAAATAGTATAGATGAAATAGAAAGCATAAATCTAACAGCTGCAACAGAATTAGAGTTTTGGGTAAACACACCAGAAGATAAAGCAGATATAGAAGCACTTCATGTATCTCAAAGTCTAAAAGAACAGTACTGGAAAAGGACAAAGGGAGTTATAAGAACTTGTTTAGAAAATAGTTTAATAATACTTCAAAACTTAGGGTTAGAGCCAGAAATGGGGCATAAAGAAGTTGGAGGAATAACAAGCTCTATTAGTATAGATGGAAAAACTAATCATGCAATGGAACAATTAGAAATAGATTGGAAGTATTCAACACCTCTTCAATGTGCAGATAATGAATTACTAGCAAGAGAAGTTATAGAAGATGTTTTTTCTGCAAATGGGCTAGAAGTAACTTTTAAAGCAAAACCATTAGATAGCGTTGCGGGAAGTGGAGAACATACCCATTTTGGAGTTAGTGCAAAACTTAAAAATGGGAAAATAGTTAATTTATTTTCACCAAAAGATATGAAAAGTGATTATACAACCAAATTTGGATATGGAGCTTTAATGGGAATACTTAGAAACTACGAAGTATTAAATCCTTTTGTAACTTCATCAAATGATGGATTTAACAGACTGGTTCCAGGGTTTGAAGCACCTGTTTGTATAGTTACATCAGTTGGACATTCTTATGAAGTCCCATCAAGAAATAGATCGATATTAGTAGGGCTTATAAGAGATATTAATAGTCCTTTAGCTACAAGATTTGAGCTAAGATCTCCAAATCCACTATCTAATACATACCTAGTTATAGCGGGATCATACCAAACTATACTTCATGGTATAAAAGCTGTAGCAGAGAGTAAATTAGGTATAAAAGATTTAGAAAAAGAATTATCAAAAGATGTAGGAGATGAAAGTTTCTATTTGGAAACAAGCAGAGCGTATAGAGATGAAAATGATGTGTTTGAAGATTATGAAGAAGAAGAAAGAAATCAAAGATTTTCAACACCACCTGCTACTGTTTACGAGAACATGAGAAATTTAGAAACTCAAAGATATAAGCTAGATTCATTAACTCAAGGAAATGTGTTTAGTGATAAAATCATAGACTCTTTTAAGGTAGGATCTATAGATAAATGGAAAAAAGAACTTAAGAATAGAATTATACAAGATAATATAGACATAATAAGAAGCTTAAAGAAGTTACATATAAATGATGATATGGATGTTTTAGATGAAGTTTCATGGGAAGAGATAAATCATATAAAACATTATTTAATGAAGGATACTATGAATGCAAAATCTTTATTTACAAGAATTAAAGAGGCAGTAGAAGATAAAGATTATGAAACTGCATCTAATCTTCAAATTGAGATGAAAAAGAAAATGAAAGAAGTTCAACAAAAGTATATTCAATATCAAAAGAATATATTCTAATACTATAATTAC
>NZ_JAKEDR010000100.1 GCF_023653455.1 Paraclostridium ghonii | reverse complement strand
ATCTATTATTATATAATAACATAATTAAAAATGGTAAAAGTGGTATAAATATTAGTACTAGTATATCAAGTAAAACTAATTTTCTTATCAAAGTTACTTTATTCCAATATTTAATTGTATTTGCTATTACACTTATAATAAAACTTGCACATTTATAAGTTATACTATTTTTGAAAATATCAATTTTGCTATCTAAGTTTACAAAACTTGTTATCCAAAAACATATAAAACTTAAAAATATGAATTTAAAAATTATAGACCACCAGAAACCCAAAATTGAGACTGCTAAAAATCCGGATATTGTAAATATGAAAATATATACTTCTATAGGTATTTTTTTATGCATTTTTAAAATTGAACTTTCATCGTTTATAAGTTTTTCTTTATTTTTTATAAATGCTATTAATGAAATTAGTGAAATAATAGCTGATATTATTAAAATTCTAGTTGAATTTTTTGATAAATTTTTATAATGTTCAAATTCATAGTAATAAGTATTAAAATCATTACTTCCAGAAACATATGAATTATTTATGGGTTCTTTTGGAAATGACATACTTATCTTAAGATTATCAGTTAAATCTCCATTAAATTTTTCTCTACTTACGTTATATGAACTTTGTTTGCCATCTATAGTTTTATCATACTTAACTAAATCACCTTGAAAATCAAACTCCAAATTACAGTAATCATTTTGATATTTTCTAAACTCATCATTACTCCCAAAATTAGTGTTAGTGTAGCTAATTCCAGTTGAATCGTTTTTAACAAAAAACTTTATATCTTTAAGTTCATCTAATCTACTTCTATCTCGTAATGCCTCTTCTTTTGGATATTTTTGTGTCCTTGATGTTGATGACTCCATATCGCTTAACATACTTTCAAGAATATCACTTTCAAATATATTGCTTTCAAAAAAATTATCTGCATATAATTTATTTGGTTTATCAACTATATTACTGAATCTCGTATATCTATATATATCTCCAAATCTTAACTCTCCTAATGTTGATCCCAATATTGATATTGAAGCTAATAATACTATTAAAGTTATAAACTTTAATCCTTTTTTTTGTTTCTTTTTCATTTGTTCACCCATTTCTTTTCTTACCTATAATAAATTCATAGCTCTTATAACTTTATAAAAAATAAAATTAGAAATAGCTAATACTAAAAATTGCAGTTCAATTTTTCCTTCTAAATATGTAAAACCTATTAAAACGGCTCCAACTTGTGTCATAAAGAAAAATATAAGTAAAAGTGCAAAATGCATAACTAAATGTATATTCCATCTTTTTATTTTAAAAACATTATAATTTCTCGATTTTGTATCCAACGCCCCACACCACCTTTAAGTATTTTGGTTCTTTAGGATTAATTTCTATTTTTTCTCTAATTCTCCTAATATGAACACTCACTGTATTTTCTGAATTAAAACTTTCTTCTTCCCATACTCTTTCATAAATTTCATCTATTGAAAAAACTCTGCCTTTATTAGCTAATAAAAGACTTAAGATTTTAAACTCTATTGGAGTAAGCTTTACTAAATCTTCATCAACAAATACTTCTTTACTATTTAAATTTAATTTTAGTTCTCCACTTTGTAAAATATCTTTATTTTCTACACATTTATAATTTCCTAAGTTTATATATCTTCTTAGTTGAGACTTAATCCTTGCTATAAGCTCTAATGGATTAAACGGTTTTGTTATATAATCATCTGCACCAATATTTAAACCAATAATTTTATCGCTGTCTTCACTTTTTGCAGATACTAATATTATTGGTATATTTTTTTCTTCTCTAATCTTTATAGTAGCTTTTATACCATCTAATTTAGGCATCATTATATCCATAACTATTAATTGAATATCATATTTTAATAAGGCTTCTAATGCTTCCATGCCATCATAAGCTTTAAATACATTAAATCCTTCATTTTTTAAGTAAATTTCAATTGAATCTACTATTTCTTTATCGTCATCAACAACTAAAATATTGCTCATATACTTACCTCACTTCATTTAATCATCAGTTTTGATTATACAATATCTCATCCTTTCTATCCTTAGTTTCTCGATATTTATATAATAAACTATAAATCTTAAGATTTTCTTAACATAAATCTTAAGATTTTCTTACAATTTTGTTTCTATTTAAAAATAGCTTCATATATTAGACGATAAATTATTCAAAAAAGTTTCATTTCTTTAAAATTTTTACAAAAAAGAGAGCATTTATAACTCATCGTTATAAATGCCCTCTTTTTTCTTCTCTATCCAAAGTTTAAATATTAAAATTATCGAAGGTTTAGTTATGTATGTTGACAGAACACTTACGTACGTAGTACGTCGTATGAAGGAAACATACATAACTAAACCGAGTGGAACTTAATTTTAAACTAAATCTTCTTCTATATCATGATGATGATCATGGTCATCTTCTATAACAACACCATCTAAAGCAGCTATGTGTATATTATTCTTTTTAGAATAGTCTATTAAAGCAGCTTTTATAGCTTGTTCTGCTAATACTGAACAGTGCATTTTTACTGGTGGTAAACCATCTAAAGCTTCTGCAACAGCTTTATTTGTTATGTCTAAAGCTTCCTCTATTGTTTTACCTTTTATTAATTCTGTAGCCATAGAGGAACTTGCTATAGCTGATCCACATCCGAAAGTCATAAACTTAACATCGTTTATTATTTTAGTATCATTATCTATATCAAGATATATTCTCATTATATCTCCACACTTAACGTTTCCAACTTCTCCTATTCCACTAGCATCCTCTATTTCTCCAACATTTCTTGGGTTCATGAAATGATCCATAACTTTTTCACTGTATTGCATATTAATTACCTCCCTTTTCTAACTTGTTGTATAATGGTGACATACTTCTTAGTCTCTCTATTATCTTTGGTAAATTATCTATTATATAATCTATATCTTCTTCTGTTGTAAAATCTCCTATACTAAGTCTTAATGATCCATGAGCTATCTCATGAGGTAGCCCCATAGCCATAAGAACGTGAGATGGATCTAATGATCCAGAAGTACAAGCTGATCCGCTTGATGCTCCTATACCTAACATATCTAACATTAATAGTATTCCTTCTCCTTCTATAAACTCAAATGAGAAGTTTACATTTCCTGGAAGTCTATATTCTAAGCTTCCGTTAACTTTTGTATGAGGTATTCTTTCTAGTATACCATCTATAAGTTTAGTTCTTAATGCTGTTAATCCTTCTATATGTTTTTCCATATTAGATTTTGCAAGCTCACATGCTTTTGCATATCCAACTATACCTGGTATATTTTCAGTACCTGCTCTTCTTCTTCTTTCTTGTGCTCCACCATGAACGAATGTGTGTAGTTTAACACCTGTTCTTACGTATAAAGCTCCTATACCTTTTGGTCCATATATTTTATGAGATGACATACTCATTAAATCTATATTTAACTCTTTAACATCTATTGATATATTTCCAGCAGCTTGAACAGCATCTGTATGGAATATAACATTATGCTTTTTCGCTATTTCTCCTATTTCTTTTATAGGTTGTACTGTTCCTACTTCGTTATTAGCAAACATAATACTTATTAATATAGTTTTATCTGTTATAGCATTTTCAACGTCTTTAGCATTTACTCTACCATCACCATCTACATCTAAGTATGTCACTTCAAATCCATGATGTTTTTCTAAGTATTCACAAACATGTAATATACCATGATGTTCTATTTTAGAAGTTATTATGTGGTTTCCTTTAGCTTTATTTGCAAATGCAACCCCTTCTATTGCCCAGTTGTCACTCTCTGTTCCACCAGCTGTAAAGTATATTTCATTTGCTTTTGCATTTATAAGGTCAGCAACTGTCTCTCTTGATTTATCTAAAACATTTTTAGCATCTCTCCCGAAAGAATGGAAACTTGATGCATTTCCAAAAGTTTCACAGAAGTAAGGCATCATAGCTTCTAGTACTTCTTTTTTTACAGGAGTTGTAGCCGAATAATCCATATATATCTTTCTTTTTTCCATTTAATTCATCTCCTAAATCTATTTTATAATTAAATCTGTTATATCATTTATGTTTTTGTTTTTATTATAGTCGTCTATCATGTTTTGAAGTGTTATTGAGTTTATAACATCTTCAATACCTTTTTTAAGCCTTTCCCAAACAATTTTGGTAACACATATATCAGAATTTTCACATATATCTTCATCTACTACACAATCTGATATTGAAACAGGACCTTCAAGTACTACTAGTATATCTCCAACAGTTACATCTTTAGGTTCTTTTACTAGCAAATATCCTCCTTGAGCACCCCTTACACTTTTTATCAAACCAGCCTTTTTAAGTGCTGAAAATATTTGTTCTAAATATTGCTCTGATATATTTTGTTTTTGAGCTATTTGTCTTAATGGAACTGGTCCATTTTTTTGTGTCAAAGAAAGCTCAAACATCGCTTTTAGTCCGTATCTACCTTTAGTTGATAACTTCATTTTATACACCTTCTTTTTAAATAGGTATTCCCGACTAACTTACTAGGTTTTATCTTCAAGATTATTTTATTATATCCTAGTTATCTTGTCAACATTAAATTCATACTATTTTTGTAGGAATTTAAAAAAGAGTTAAAACCTTGTGTTTTCAACTCTTTTTATATCTTACCTATAATAAATTACCCACTGCCCAACCTCTTTAAACCCTAATCTTTTATAAATTTTTCCGGCTTCTTCATTGTCATAAAATAGGCATGGTTTCTTTTTTTCATTTATCAAATTATTACATAGTTTAACTATACACTTAGTTGCATAACCTTTATTTCTATGCATCGGATGAGTCCCTACCCCTACTATCATTGCATGTGTGCTACTTTCAGCTGTAGATTTTGCCATAGATACAATTTTTCTATCTTTTTCAATATAGTATCCACGTCCTGTTCTTAAGTTTTCTTTTATACTTTGTATTGTTGGATTTTGAAATTCATTTATATCTTCATATAGATTTAGTACTTTTCCTATCTTACCAAATCTTATCTTTTTTACCTCACTATCTAATTCATGTTCTCTTAAATAATCTTTATTTTTTAACACACAAAAGTTAACAATTCTTTTTTTTTCATAATTTATATATGGCTCTATAGGTTTCAAAGTTTCTATCTTTCCATTTATATTAGTAAATTGCAACTTATTTATATGATTAATAAAACAATTTAAATTGTGATTATCATAAGAATAAATGGTTAACAGATCAAAATATTGTATCAGTAAACCATGTATACTTCCACCTTCACTTATATCTGCCCATATATTAAAAAATTGATTGTCATATCCATATCTTTCGATGTCTCCTATTACAAACAAGTTAAAGTCTTCTTCTTTACTTAAGTATTCAATAATTTGATTATGGTAATGTTCATCTAACTTTATAATCATTGTATCCTCCGATATACAAATTTAATGATAAATAATATGTTTTTAATTATTTATTTATTCTTTTTTAAAAAGCTTTTTCCCTTTATTAATTAGTTATTATTTTATAATTATATCAAATTAAAATTATATATATCATTTTCAATAAAATTTATTGAAAATAGTTTTTTGAAGTGATATACTAGCATAAATCAATTCAGAAAGAAGGGGTAACTATGACTGTATTAGATGTATTTGTTAATAACTTATGTGGAACATTTAACAATAATGAACAATTAGAATGTGAACTAAAAGAAGGTGAATTAAAACACCCTTATGCAAAACATATAAATGGTATATGTAATGATAAAATAAAAAACTTACCTAAAGATTTCAATGGTTACTTTGTTATAGAAGAAAGTTATTATAAGCAAGGTAATTTCAGTAACATTTTACCTCATTTATTTTTATTTACATTAAACGAAGATAATAAAGTTGTTTTAACATCTTATGAATTGCCTGAAGGAGTTAATAAAGAAGATTTTAGAAATGACAATGAATCTTTAACAATGGATTATAATGATTTAATTATTTCTGAAAAATTCACACCTATGGTTTATGATGAATTTAATGGAGTATTTACAGGAGAAAGTATTAGTTATTTTTCACCTACAACTAGATTTGAACTTAAAGAAAGAATTGAAGACTCAACTTTATATGTAAGTGAAGTTTTTTATAAAAATGACAAGATAGCTTTTGGATTTGTTGATCCTATACTATATAAGAGAGTGTAATAAAAATGTACAGCATAAAAAATTTTTTTAGGCTGTACATTTTATATTAATAATAAACTAATCATTTTTATCCCTTAAGCTTTTCCAATAATGCTCAAATGATTTTTCATTCTTATTTAATCCATGAGTATAATAGTTTCTATCTTTTATTGGATCAGGTAAATACTGTTGATCTACATAATTATTTGGATAGTCATGAGGGTATTTATATTCAACACCTCGTCCTAGTTTAGATGCTCCCGAGTAGTGAGCATCTTTTAAATGCATAGGTATATCCCCTGTTTCCATAGTATCTAAGTCAGCTAATGCTAAATCAATAGCATTTATTACAGAATTTGATTTTGGACACTGAGCTAAATATATTGTAGCTTGTGCTAGTGGAATTCTGGCTTCAGGAAAACCTAGTTGAAGAGCTGATGAAACACAAGCCTCAGTTATAGTTATAGCTTGTGGTACTGCTAATCCTACATCTTCACTTGCAACACATAATAACCTTCTTGTTATCCCTTGTATGTCTCCTGCTTTTACTAATCTTGCTAAATAGTGCATAGCTGCATCAGCATCCGAACCTCTTAGTGATTTATGAAACGCAGATAATATAGAGTATCCATCATCTCCACCTCTATCAAAGTTCATGATTTTTACGCTAGAACAATCCATTACATTTTCTAGTGTTATATTTACATTATTAAATTTTATGTCTATTCCTATATTAACAACTAGTTCTAACTTGTTTAATGCACTTCTCATATCTCCATTACAAGTTTGAGCTATATAATCTAATGCTTTTTCTTCTAAACTTATACTTTCATATATGTTCATATTTTTAATCTTTTCTATAGATTTTTTTAGTCCAATAAGTATATCATCTTTATTTATTGGTTTAAATTCAAATATAGAACTTCGACTTAGTATAGCTTTATATACTACAAAGTATGGATTATCAGCTGTACTTGCTATTAATGTAACTGATCCATCTTCTATAACCTCAAGAAGAGATTGTTGTTGTTTTCTATTTAAAGCTTGAATTTCATCTAGCATTAAAATTATTCCATTATATGAAAATAAATCCCTCTTACTACTGTCTATGGCATCTTTAATTTCTTTAGTTCCACAGTTTACTGCATTTAATTTTATATATTTTTTCCCTGTTACATTTGCTATTATATTTGCTAATGTAGTTTTACCTGTTCCCGGTGGCCCATATAGTATCATATTAGGAATAGTTTTGTTTTCTATAAGTTTATTTATGATTTTTCCTTTCCCTATTATATGAGACTGTCCAATCATATCATCTATTTGTTGAGGCCTTAATCTATCTGCTAATGGCTGCATTTTAAGTTAACCCTCCTAACTTTATAAGTTGTTTATATAAATAAAATTCAAACTATTTTTTTACTTACTTTATTATACTATTTTTCAAATTTTATTTCACCTATAGTAATTTTTATTAAATTATTATTTTAACCAAATATACCTTCGGAATAAATTTTATTTAATATTAGTATATTTATAGTATATGTAAGTTGAAAGGGGATGTTTTTTATGCAATATATGAATATGAATACAATTAGAGAAAAGGGGCAATTATCTGTTAATGGAGTTGGAGTTATTAGAGTTAAATCAGATGTAGCCTTATTGACAATTGGAGTAACTACATCTAATCCTGATGTTCAAATAGCTCAAGTTGAAAATTCAAATACTGTAAATACTATAATAATCAGTCTAACTGACTATAAAATTCCAAGAGAAAATATAAATGCTTATGATGTTTCTATAAATAAAAAATATGATAGTAAAACAAGTGAACTTATAGCTTATGAAATAACCACTACTATAAGAATTGAAGTTACTGATCTTAAAAATTTAGGAGATATATACTCATTAGCTATAGAAAACGGGGCTAATAGTAATGTTAGAATTTTCTTTACTGTATCCAATCCATATCCTTATTACAAAGAAGCTCTTTTAGATGCTACTCAAGATGCTTTAAATAAAGGTTCATTATTAGCTAAAAATCTTGGTATAAAACTAAAGCCTCTTCCTGAAAGTATTTCTGAAAATAGTACCTCAGTTTATTCTATAAGTCAAAGAGATATAGGATATTCTAGTTCTAGTTCCCCTTCTCTATCATCAGGCGATTTAATAGTCACGGCTCAAGTAAGTGTTATTTTCAATACTTACATATAAAAAAGCTGCTATAACAGCAGCTTTTTTATACTATACAATTTTCTATTTGAACTATATAATCATTACAATGTTCACATATTATTATACTTACTATATAACTATCGTCTACTTTTCCAGCTTTGCTTAACTTATTAAATGATAAACCTTCATAATCTGTATCTATGTCACTAATTACATATTTACTATTCTTTGTAAATATATAAAAATGATATTCTAGAAATCCAAAAAACTTCTGCTTTTCTTTAACTCCTGATAAACATTCTGGACAAGCTTCTTGATAATACTCTAAATCAAAATCAATATTTTTATCTTGAATTAATAATCTTAAAACCTCATTTAAATCTATATTGGATATAGGCTTTTCTTCATCATTTATTAACCCACTACAATTATTTGCATTTAATTCACATTCTTTTTCTCTAAAATTAAATTTGTAACTGTTCATAACCCACCTCATTTACTTTATATTCATTGGTGTTTCTTTTTTTCTAGTTGCTTCATATTCGTCTTTTGTTATATATCCTAACTCTTTCATTTTATATAAAATTATATCTCGCCTTTTTTTAGCTGCCTCATAGTCTGTCGAGTATAGTCCTGGATTATTTGTTATACCTGCAAGTAATGCACATTCTCCTAAATCAAGCTCACTCACATCTTTATCAAAGTAAACTTTGGCACCTTTTGCAACTCCATATGTGTTTTTACCTAAATATATATTATTTAAATATAATTCTAATATTTCTCTTTTATTCATCTGCTTGTTCATCTGCTTAGCATTATACATATCTTTAAGTTTTCTTTTTATAGTTTGGTCTGTAGTAGTTAAAAGGTTCTTTGAAATCTGCATTTCAAGTGTACTTCCACCTTGTGTTGAACTATTGAAAATATTGTGTATAACCGATCTTATTAAAGCCGTATAATCTACACCTTTATTATCATAAAACCGCTCATCTTCTATAGAAACTATTGCATTTTGTAAATCTACAGGTATCTTACTTATACTTACATATTCACTGCTTATTGACTTATCTCTCATATATGAATACGTAAGTTCAGGAGTATTTTTAAACATTATGTTCATTAATATGTTACCAGATATAGCTCCTATAAATGATATGATAAGTAAAAATACTAAAGATTTTTTTGTTATTTCTAAAAATTTCTTATTTCTTAATTTCTTTTTAGCTCTTACTTTCTCAACTCTGTTTCCTTTACTTGTATATTCGTTTCTATAATCATAATTTATATCGTTCTCAGCTCTATTTATGGTATTTTTATTTATAACCTTAGTCTTTGAGTTTCCATTATGAGAGCTAACTTTTTTACGCCTTATTTTGTTTTTTCCATCATCATAATAACTCATTTCGTTCTCTCCTTTTTTGATATATGAGTAATTATACCTTTTTATGCCAAATAAATCAAAACTTTAATTACTTGTAGTTTTGTATTTTTTACTACTTATTATTTAAAATTATTTGTTATAAATTTTGAGTTTTTTGGGTAAATTTAGGTTTTTTAGTTAAATTTATATTTTTTGGGTATAATAGGTTTAAACAAAATTTTAGGAGGTATTTATTATGGCTTATAAAATAAATGATGCTTGCATAAGTTGTGGAGCATGTGAACCAGAATGTCCAGTTAATTGTATATCTGCAGGAGATGATATATATGTTATAGATCCTAATATATGTATAGAATGTGGAACTTGCAACAGCGTATGTCCTGTGGATGCTCCCCAACCAGAGTAATACATAAAATAATAAAAAAAAGAAAAGCTATTAGCTTTTCTTTTTTTTATTATTTTTAAATTTAAATTTAATTTACTTTATATTTTTTTGTCGAAATATGTTGACATATTTGTCGAATCTTGATATTATTATTTCAGAAGGTTATTCCCCTGATAACCTTAAAATTTTTACTCCCCAAATAAAATATATTCCCTAATAAACCCCTTTTTATAATATATTTTACCCCTTTAAAAGCCTTACTTTGATCGGTATGAAAGTAAGGCTATTATTTTTTTCACTTCCTTAAAAGCCTCAGTTTTTCTTTCTATATATTCATAACAATAACCTTTATATATATTATATTTTCTAGTTTCCTTATTAACTCTTACAGTTTTTATATTCCAATATCCTGAATCTTCACTAACTATAATTTGCATAATAGTATTATCATTGTTTTTTCTTGTAAAGAAATGATTTTCATCACTACCTTCATATTTCCAATCTAAATTTTCATTTACATACTTAATATCTCTAATTATTTCCGATACATTTTCATATCTATCTTCTGGATTTACACTTATACATTTTTCTATTATATCAATCATATCTTTTGGTATATGAGGTAAATATTTATTTCTTTTGGGAAATTTCCCACAAGCAGATGCTACCTTAACCATATTTATATCTTTATATTTTTTTAATTGCTTATTATATTCTAAATTTCCATTGCACATTCTATATAAAGTTGTACCGATTTGATATATATCAACTTTTCTATCTATAACAGTGCTTTTACATTGCTCTGGAGCTATATGTTTATAATATACATTTCTTAATTTACCTACTCCATTTCTGTTTAAATATACAGCTGAACCAAAATCAGTTAATACAGCTCTATTTTCATTGCTTATAAGTATATTATTTGGTTTTATATCACAATGTGCAATTCCTATATTGTGTATATACTCAACAGCACATAAAAAGTCTACAGTATAAGATATAATCTCTCTTATGCTTAAGTTTCTTGTTTCTAACAAATGATACAATGATCCATTTTTATAGTAGGGCATTGTTATATATATATTTTCATCATCATATGAAACGTGATTTATTTTTATTATATTAGGATGATTTGCTTTGCAAATCTTTTTTGGTTCTTCAAAACATTTATCTGGATTTTTAAAAGATGATTTTTTTATTTTCTTTAATATGAATTGTCTTCCCATTTGATTATCTTGAACTAAATATAACTTTGAGTTAACCCCTTCAGATTTTAAAGGTTTTATTATTTTCAAATCTATATTGGTAATTATATCCATAATATAGCATCACCACCTAAAAAAGCTCCTATCATAACCCCCATGACCGACACTCCTAACTCTGCATTTTTATGACTTATATATACTATGATTTTAAATTATAAATAAACACTAAAAAGCTAAATTCAATTTTTGTATATTTCTAAAAAACCCTCATACTTATTTTAGTAAGTATAAGGGTTTTTTGTTACTTATTTAATTCAAGAAATAATTTAGCAGTAGCTAATGTGTCACTATCTGCTCTATGCGCATTTTTATTTTCTATATTGTAATACTCACAAGCTGTTTCTAACTTTTTATTCTTGCCTTTATATTCTTTATTTTTCTTTAAAAGCTCTAATGTGCATATATGATTTTCGATAGTCTCTAATCCCATTTTATCTAAGTAAAAGTTTAAAAACTTTAAGTCAAATTTAGCATTATGTGCAATTATAGTTTTTTCTCCAACATATTCTCTAAACTTGGGTAAAACTTCTTCTAAACTCTTTTCTTTTTCTACCATTTCATTACTTATATTCGTTATATCACTTATAAACTTTGGAATTATTCCATTAGGTTTTATTAACCTTGAATAATTTCTACCTATATTGTTGTCTTTAATCTCTGTTACACCAATTTCTATAATTTCGCAACCTTTATATGGATCTAATCCAGTAGTTTCTAAATCTACTACGATAAATTCTTTTTTCATATAAAAACCTCTCACCTTCATAAAAATATATAT
>NZ_JAKEDR010000010.1 GCF_023653455.1 Paraclostridium ghonii | reverse complement strand
GGTTTTGTATATAATAAACCATAATTTGCAAATATATAAGTAATTATATTTTGATACATCTTAGTATATCGTGTATAATAATACTTATGTTTATACAATGAAATAAACTTACGGAGGATTTTTATGAATAAAAAAGTAGACTTAAAAAAGATTCTAAAAAAGGTTGAAAAACCTGCTAGATATTTAGGGAATGAAGTGAATTCTATACATAAAGATACAACAAATGAAAATCTAATAAGATATGCTCATTGTTTCCCTGATCTTTATGAAGTTGGAATGAGTCATTTAGGTAGTCATATATTATATGATGTTATAAATAGAGATGAAGAAGTTTTTTGTGAGAGAGTATATACTCCAAATGTAGATATGGAAGAAAAGATGCGTGGAAATGATATTCCTTTATTTGCATTAGAGTCAAGAGAAGCTATAACTAATTTTGATTTCCTAGCTTTTACACTTCAATATGAACTATCATATACTAATATTTTAAATATGTTAGATTTAGCAAAAGTTGAAATATTAGCAAAAGATAGAAAGTTAAATGATCCATTTATATTAGTTGGAGGACCTTGTGCGTATAATCCAGAACCTATAGCAGACTTTGTTGATATAGTTGTTTTAGGAGAAGGAGAAGAGGTAAACTTAGAAATAGTTAATAAATATAAAGAGTGGAAGAAAAATAAGACTACTAGAGATGAGTTCTTATTAGAAATAGCTAGCATAGAAGGTGTATATATACCAAAATTCTATGATGTATCTTACAATGAAGATAATACTATAAAAGAAGTTAAAGCAAACAAAGAGGGAGTACCGGCAAACCCTCATAAGAGAATAATCAAAGATATGGATTTAGTAGAATATCCAGAAAAACTTATAGTACCATTTATAGACACTGTACATGATAGAATAGTTTTAGAATTATTTAGAGGATGTACAAGAGGATGTAGATTCTGTCAGGCGGGTATGATATATAGACCAATAAGAGAAAAGAGTTTAGATAGATTAAAAGAAATATTAGAAAAATTAGTTAAAAGTACTGGATACGATGAAATATCATTATCTTCACTAAGTACAAGTGATTACAGTAACTTAGAAGAACTTACTGATCATTTAGTAAAAGAGTATGCATCTAAAAATATAGGAATATCTCTACCTTCACTTAGACTAGATAACTTCTCTATGGAAATAGCAGAAAAAATACAACAAGTAAGAAAATCAGGGCTTACTTTTGCACCAGAAGCGGGAACTCAAAGAATGAGAGATGTTATAAATAAGGGTGTAACTGAAGAAGATTTAGAAAATGCTACAAGAAAAGCATTTGAAATGGGATGGAATAGCGTTAAATTATACTTTATGATAGGACTTCCAACTGAAACATACGATGATTTAGATGGTATAGCAAACCTTGCATATAAAGTTATAGATATATACAGAGATGTAAATGGCGGGAAATTAAGAAGAGCATTTGGGGTAACAGTAAGTACTTCAACTTTTGTACCTAAACCATTTACACCATTCCAATGGCATGGACAAGATACAACTGAGCAAGTTAGAGAAAAACAAAGACACTTAGTTAGAAAATTAAAAAATGGAAATATAAAATATAACTATCATGATTCAAAAACTAGTTTAATGGAAGCAATTATTGCTAGAGGAGATAGAAAACTAGGTAAAGTTATATATGATGCATATAAAGCTGGTGCTAAGTTTGATGGATGGGCTGAGCACTTTAAACTAGAAATTTGGGAAGAAGCAATGAATAATAATAATCTTGATATAGCATTCTATGCAAATAGAGAAAGAGATTATGAAGAAGTATTCCCATGGGATCATTTAGATGTTGGAGTTAACAAAAAGTTCCTAATGAGAGAAAATGAAAAATCAAAACAAGATACTATAACAGTTGATTGTAGACATAAATGTAATGGTTGTGGAATAAACACACATAATATAGGAAAGGGGATGTGTTAATTATGAGTAAAATAATAAGATGTAAATTCAAAAAAGAAAATGACATGATATATATATCACATCTTGATTTACAAAGATTATTACAAAGAGCTTTTAGAAGAGCTGAGATACAATTATCATATTCTCAAGGGTTTAATCCACATCCTAAGATGAGTTATGGCCATGCTCTAGCACTTGGTACAGAAAGTCAAGGAGAGTATCTAGATGTTGAAATAGAGGAAGATTTAACTGCTGATGAATTTTTAACTAAGATAAATGCTACTATGCCAAACGGTATAGAGTTTATAAAGGCTATGGAAATAACTAAAGAAGTTCCATCATTAGCATCTACTATAGAGTATGGTGAATATATGTTTACTATAGAAGTAGATAAAGAATTATCTAAAGCATTTATAAAAACTAAAGTATTAGAGATTATGAACACAGAAGAGATTATGATAAGCAAGAAAAATAAAAAAGGAAAAACTGTTGAGGTTAATATTAGACCTATGATAAAGAACTTTGATGTTATAGATATTGAAGATAAAATAATAACTTTAGAAGCAACAGTGGCTACGGGATCTAAAGCGAACTTAAACACTAATATATTTATACCAAAAATATTAGAGGTATTTGGGTTAGATATAGATCCACTAGATGTAGATATATTAAGAAGAGAATTATATGTAGTTAAAGATGGAGAATTAGTAACTCCAATGTAGGAAAGAGGTGGATATCCACCTCTTTTCTGATATGATATAAGAGGGTGCTCGAGTGTTATATATGTATTTCCTTCACACGACGTGCTTTGCACGTAAAGTGTTTCGTCAATGCATATATAACACTCTTCGCATTGTATTAAAATTTATATCATAAAAGATTATGGATATTCTATGAAGATGAATTAAGGAAAGGATAGGAAGTGAGATTTTGAAAAATATTGTTATAGAGTCTTTGGTTAATTCTCAAAAGGTAGCTGTTTTAGAAGATGGAAAGCTAAGTGAACTTTTTATAGAGAGTAGTTCAAGTAAAACTGTTTCAAATATTTATAGAGGGGTTGTAAAAAAAGCATTAAAAGGAATAGAAGCTTATTTTATAGATATTGGAACTGAGAAACTTGCATATTTAAGTATGAAGAACAATGAAAATATTAAGTGTGGGCAAGACATTTTAGTTCAAATTAATAAAGAAGCTATAGGAACCAAAGGCGCAAAACTTAATACGGAAATAAGTTTTGCAGGAAGATATCTAGTATATATCCCATCAAACGATAGACTTACTATATCGAATAAAATTACATCAGAAAAAGAGCGATTTAGAATAAAAAAGATAGTACAGAGTATAGATAAAGATTTTACAGGTATTATAAGAACAGAAGCAGTTGGATGTTCTAAGGAAGAGATAGAAAGTGATATATTAGAGTTAAAAGAAAAGTATACAAATATATTAAAAGAGTTTAGGTTAGGAATTGGGCCTAAGCTTTTATATAAAGATTTAGACTTTGCTTCAAAATATATAAAAGATAATGTAAATGACAGTGTTTCAAAAATTATTGTAAATAATAACCATAAATATGAAGAGTTAAAAAGTATATTAGTAAATATAAACAAAGAATATAAAGACAAACTGATTTTAGAAAATAATAAAGATGTATTTGATTTATATTCGGTACAAAGTCAGATAGATAAATGTTTAAATCGAAAAGTATGGCTAAAAAGTGGTGGATATTTAATAATAGATAAAACAGAAGCTTTAACTGTTATAGACGTAAATACAGGCAAATTTACTGGGAATTCTAACTTAGAAGAAACAGTATACAAAACTAATTTAGAAGCAGCTGTAGAAATTGCAAGGCTCCTAAGAATTAGAGATATGGCAGGTATTATAATTATTGACTTTATAGATATGCAAAAAAATGAATATAAAAATAGTTTGCTAGAAGTTCTAAATGAAGAAATATATAAGGATAAAAGAAAAACCAATGTAATGGGAATGACAAAGCTTGGATTAGTTGAAATTGCTAGAAGAAGAGAAAAAGATTCTATAGATAGTTACTACCTTCAAGAATGCTTTGTATGTAAATGTGGGGAGAGGATAAAGTCAACTAATAGAGTTTTAGATGAAGTAGAAAAAGAAGTAATGAGAATAAAAGAACATACTTCGTATAATACAGTAAAAATAGAGTTAAACAATTATGTTGTAGATGAAATCAACGAATCTTATAAAGATAAAATAGATAAGATAAGTGAGAAATATAATGTAATAATAAATATAGATAAAAAAGCTGAAATTCAACATGAAAAAATGAATATTATTTTTAATAGTTAGTTGACAGTTTATACAAATTATAGTATTATTTATAAAGTAGTGCCGCTCAATAAAGGTTTGTAAATCTCTTAATGAGTACCTTGCATTGGCGAGTTTGAGACCGAGGAGGTGTATTTAATGTACGCTATAGTTAAAACTGGAGGAAAGCAATATAAAGTTGCTGAAGGTGATGTAATCTTCGTAGAAAAGTTAAACGGTAACGAAGGTGATGTAGTTACTTTAAACGAAGTATTAGCTTGTTCTAAAGATGGAAACTTAGTAGTTGGAGCTCCAACTGTTGATGGTGCATCTGTAACTGCTAAAGTTGTAGAGCAAGGGAAAGCTAAGAAAGTTATAGTTTTCAAGTATAAAGCTAAGAAAGACTACAGAAGAAAGAACGGACATCGTCAAGCTTACACTAAGTTAGTAGTTGAAAAAATAAACGCTTAATCGTAAGAGCCATGATAAAGATTAAATATTATCAAAATGATGATTTCATGCTTAAAGGTTTTTGTCTTAAGGGACATGCTGACTATGCAGAACTAGGTTCTGATATCGTATGTGCGGCGGTTACATCCAATGCATTATCAGTTATAAATTCTTTAAGTACATTGCAAAAAATTGAATTTGAAAAAGTAATAGGACAAGAAGGTCACATTGAGTGCATTGTAAAAGATGAATATCTAGACAAAGCTCAATTATTACTACAACATTTTCAATTAGCCATTAATGAAATTAAAAGGGAATACCCAAAAAATATAAAAATTCTAAAAAAGTAGGAGGTGACTCCAGAATGTTAAAAATGAACTTACAATTACTTGCATCTAAGAAAGGGGTAGGATCTTCTAAGAACGGTAGAGATTCTGTATCTAAAAGATTAGGTGTTAAGAGATTCGATGGACAAGTTGTAACTGCTGGAAGTATAATAGTTAGACAAAGAGGAACTAAAGTACATCCAGGAACTAACGTAGGTAAAGGTGGAGATGACACTTTATTCGCATTAGTTGACGGTGCTGTTAAATTCGAAAGAAAAGACAAGAAAAGAAAAAAAGTAAGTGTATACCCAGTTGCTGAGTAATATACTAAAAAAAGGAGTGTTCATACACTCCTTTTTTACTTATAATAATTAATATAGCTCGGATGGAATTTATATTATAGATTGTGGCAAATATAAATAAAAAAAGCTTTAAAAAAGAAGGTGAATAAATATGTTTATAGATAAGGCTAGAATATTTGTTAAAGCTGGAAATGGTGGTAACGGATCAGTTTCTTTTAGAAAAGAAAAATACGTTCCAGCAGGCGGACCAGACGGAGGAGACGGTGGACGTGGAGCAAGTATAATATTTAAGGTTGATTCAGGATTAAGAACATTAATGGACTTTAAATATCAAACTAAATACTCTGCGCCAGCTGGTGGAGATGGAACTAAGAAAAGACAAGCTGGTAAAAACGGTGAAAACTTAGTTTTATTAGTTCCTCCAGGTACAATAATAAGAGATGAAGCGACAGGTCTTATTATAGCTGACTTAAAAGAAGAAGGCGATGAAGCAGTAGTTGCAAAAGGTGGAAGAGGTGGAAGAGGAAACCAGCACTTTGCCAATGCAATAAGACAGGCTCCTGCATTTGCTAAATCAGGAACTGATGGAGAAGAAAAGTGGATAATATTAGAGTTGAAAATGATAGCTGATGTTGGTCTATTAGGATTCCCAAATGTAGGTAAATCAACATTTTTATCAGTAGTAACTAAAGCTAAACCAAAGATAGCTAACTATCATTTCACAACGTTAACACCAAATTTAGGAGTTGTACAAACTAAGTTTGGAGAAAGTTTTGTACTTGCTGATATACCAGGACTTATAGAAGGTGCTGCAGAAGGTATAGGATTAGGGCATGATTTCTTAAGACATGTTGAAAGAACTAAGGTATTAATCCATATAGTTGATATATCAGGAATAGAAGGCAGAGATGCTTTAGAAGATTTTGATAAAATAAACGATGAGTTAAAATTATATAATGAAAAATTATCGACAAGACCTCAAGTTGTTGTTGCTAACAAAATAGACATAATGGAAGATGAAAGTAACTTTGAAAACTTTAAGAATGAATTAGAGTCAAGAGGATATAAAGTATTCAAGATGTCTGCAGCAACAAGACAAGGAATTGATGATGTTATAGCTTACGTTGCACAATTATTAAACGAAGTTGAAGATGTTGAGTTAGTAACTGAAGAAGAAATGTATAGACCAGAATTAGTTGAAGAAACTGAAGATGGACTAGAAGTTGAAATAGAAGATGGAGTATATGTTGTTACTGGTAAAGCTTTAAGAAGAATAATGTACTCTGTTAACTTTGAAGATATGGAATCTGTACAGTTCTTCCAAAAATCTATGGAATCTCAAGGTGTATTTGATAAGCTAAGAGAAATGGGCATAGAAGATGGAGATACTGCTAAGATATATGATATAGAATTCGAATTCTACAATTAAAATGAACAATACGTAAAGAGGTGGACACATGTTAAAAGGTAAGCAAAGAGCGTATCTAAGATCTGTAGCTAACACTTTAAAGCCTATAACTCAAATAGGTAAAGAAGGTGTTACAGAAAGTTTTTTAGATCAATTAGAAGATATGTTAAAAGCTAGAGAAATAGTTAAAATTTCTATATTAGACAATGCAGGATTAGATGCAAAAGAAACAGCAAATGCTATATGTGAAGCTTTAAGAGCTGAATTTGTACAAGCTATAGGATTTAAATTCACTATATATAAAAGAAATGAAGAAAATCCACAAATAATCTTCCCAGGTCACGAGCAAGCAAAAGCTAAAAAAGTTGACAACACAGTGAGTAAAAAAGGAAGACCTACTAAAAAATCTATGAGATAATTAAAAAATACCTAATTTTATTAGGTATTTTTTTGATTAATAAAAATATACTAATTAAAATATGTTAATGTATTATAAATAATGGGTAAGTGGTATACTATAATTATTTAATAATATATAAAAATAAATAAATTTATTTTAAAATACATTGTTTTAAGGAGAAAAATTATGAGAGTTGTTATTATTGGTGGGGTGGCAGCAGGTATGAGTGCTGCGGCCAAATTAAAAAGAATGAAGCCACAATATGATGTAGTAGTCTATGAAAAAACAGATGTAGTATCATTTGGAGCATGTGGTCTTCCGTATTTTGTTGGTGGATTTTTTGATGACCCACAAAATATGATAGCAAGAGCTCCAGAGAAATTTATAGAAAGTGGAATAGACTTAAACATATTTCATGAAGTTATTTCGGTTGATACTAAATCTAAAAAATTAAATCTAAAAGATGTAAAAAGCGGAAAAATATTTGAAGATTCATATGATAAATTAATGATAGCTACAGGTGCTAGCAGTATAATACCTCCTATAAAAAATGTTAAACTTGAAAATGTATCAACATTAAAAAACTTAGAAGATGGCATAAGAGTTAAAGAACTGATAAATAAAGATGAAGTAAAAAAAGTTGCTATAATAGGAGCAGGATTTATAGGACTTGAAGGTGTCGAAGCTGTAAAAAAACTAGGAAAAGATGTAGTTGTATTTCAACTAGAAGATAGGATTTTACCTCAAGTATTTGATAAAGAAATAACTGATATATTAGAGGATGAAATTAAAAAACATAATGTTGATTTAAGATTAGAAGAAATAGTTAGTGAATTAGCTGGAGATAAAACAGTTAAAAAAGTTATAACAAATAAAGGTGAATATGATGTTGATTTAGTTATAATAGCAACTGGAGTTAGACCCAATACTTCGTTTTTAAAAGATACTGAAATAAATATGCTTTTAAATGGAGCAATAATTGTTGATGAATTTGGAAAAACTTCAGTGGAGGATATATATGCTGCAGGGGATTGTGCAACTATACAAAATATAGTAACAGGTAAAGACTCATATGTACCCCTTGCAACAGGAGCTAATAAATTAGGTAGAATAGTTGGAGAAAACTTAGCTGGATATAATAACAGTTTCCAAGGGTCATTAGGATCAAGTTGTATAAAAATCATGGATATGGAAGCTGCCTGTACAGGGTTAACAGAAATACAAGCGCAAAAACTAGGTATGAAAGTTAAAGCTAAATTTATATCAGATTTCAATCAAACTAACTATTATCCTGGAAGAAATAAAATGTATGTAAAACTTATATATGATGCTGAAACTAAAGTTATATTAGGAGGTCAAGTTGCAGGATATAAAGATGCAGTTCAAAGATGTAATGTAATAGCTGCATGCATATTTGGAAAGTTAACTACAGACCAATTAGGGATGTTAGATTTATGCTATGCACCACCGTTTGCAAGAACATGGGATATACTTAATGTAGCTGGTAATGTTAGTAAGTAATTAAAATGGCTGTTGTACTATTTTTTAGTACTACAGCCATTTTTTAATGCGATTATATTTTTTCTTTTACGTAAAATCTTTATAAAGAAAAAACTTCATAGTAATATATACATATAATGTAAAATAAAGGAGAATTTTATGGGAGTAATTTTATTATTAGAGGATGATAAATCACTAAATAGGGGAATAAGCTTTAAATTAAAAAGAGAAGGTTATGAAGTATTTAAAGCTTTTAGCATAAAAGAAGCTAAGGAGTTATTTTTAAATAATAAAATTGATTTAATTATATCTGATATTGGGCTTCCTGATGGCGATGGATTTGATTTTTGTGAGCATGTAAGAAGTATTAGTGATGTTCACATAATAATGTTAACTGCGTTAGACGCAGAAGTTGATATAGTTACAGGATATGAAGTAGGTGCAGATGACTATATAACAAAACCATTTAGCTTAATTGTTTTAATATCTAAAGTTAATGCACTTATGAAAAGAATTGGAAATTCTATAAATGAAAACTGTATTTGTTGTGAAGGTTTAAGTTATAACTATGTGGATAGTAAACTTAAAAAAGAAGATAATGAAATCATGCTTAGTAAGAATGAAGGTAAATTACTTACATATTTAATGGAAAACTCATGTCAAATAGTTACTAAAGAACAATTAATAGAAGCTATGTGGGATATAGATGGTAATTATGTAGATGAAAATACAATAGCTGTAAATATAAGAAGACTTAGACAAAAAGTTGAAGAAGATTCATCTAATCCTAAGTTTATAAAAAATATTAGGGGAATTGGATACACTTTTGAAAAGAGGTGTATGAAAAAATGATAGAGCTATTTAGGAGAGAACCTATAGTAAAGCAGGTATACTTATGGATGATATTATCTCTCATGATAATTTTTTTAATGTTTAATATAAATCAGTATAAAAATTTAAAAAATATATATTTAGAACAGTTAAATATAAATAAAAAAATTGTAGGGAAAATAGTAAATGAACATCCAGAACTTGAAGCAGATATAGTAAATAGTATATATAATAAAGATGAAGATTATAGTGATTTAGGTGGAAAATCATTGCGAAAATATGGATACGATGAAAGTTATAAAATGATAGAAAATATAAATTTTCAGCACCATTTAAAATATTTCCTGGTAAATAATTTAATTATTTTTGTAGGAATAATAACATTAATAATGTTAATTATGTGTAATTTGATGAAACGTGTATTTAATAAACTAGGTACAGTAAGTCAAAATATAGAAAATATAATTCATGGTAAATATAACATTGAAGATGATTTTAAAGAAGAAGGTATATTTAGTATAATACGTTCAGATTTAAATAAATTATCAAAAAGTATAAATATAAAAATTAAAAATTTAGATAAAGAAAAAGAAAGTATAAAAGAATTGGTAACTGATATATCGCACCAACTTAAAACTCCATTAGCATCACTAAAATTATACAATTCTTTGTTATTAGAAGAAGAACTGGATGAAATAGATAGAATTGAATTTTTAGAAACAAATAAAATGTCTATAAATAAATTACATAGTCTTATTGATTCTTTAGTTAATATATCTAGATTAGAAATAAATATGATAAGTATAAAAAAAGAAAATAAAAGTATAAAAAATACTTTGCTTAAAGCTATAGAAAGTGTTAAATCAAAAGCTAATATAAAAAGTATAGAAGTTAAACTAGAAGACTTTGAAGACAAAATGATTCCTCATGATTCTAAATGGACAGAAGAGTGTATATTTAATATTTTAGAAAATGGAGTAAAATACACAAATTATAATGGGAAAATAAATATATATGTTGAAGATGTTATAAACTTTATAAGAATTGATATAAAAGACAATGGAATAGGTATAGATAAGAATGAATTTAATAATATTTTTAAAAGATTTTATAGAAGTGAAGAAGTCCAAGAATTAGAAGGATCGGGAGTCGGGCTTTACTTAAGTAGAAAAATACTAGAAAGCCAAGGTGGAAATATAATTGTATCATCTAAAAAAGATGAAGGAAGCAAATTCTCTTTATTTCTTACAAAAGTGTAAGTCATTATGAAAGTATTATGTAAGACTTACACCTTATTATTAAAGTGTAAACAGTAAAGAAAAAAGAGAAGGAGTAATATTTATGATTATATTAAAAACTAGAAATTTAAAAAAATATTATGGAGAGGGAGATAATTTAGTAAAAGCAATAGATGATAATAACATAGAGATAACAGAAGGTGAATTTGTAGCTATAATAGGGAAATCAGGATCGGGGAAAAGTACATTACTTCATATGATAGGCGGTTTAGATAGACCAACAGATGGAAGTGTATTTATAGATGGTAAAGATATATTTTCATTAAAAGATGAAGCCTTAGCTATTTTTAGAAGAAGAAAACTCGGATTTATATTTCAATATTATAATCTAATGCCGTCACTTAATGTTTGGGAAAATATAGTATTACCTATAGGCCTTGACAATAAAACTATAGATAAAGATTTTATAAATGATATAATAAATGCTTTGGGATTAAGTGATAAAAAAGATTCGTTACCGAACACTTTGTCAGGTGGACAACAACAAAGAGTCGCTATTGCTCGTGCGTTAGCAACTAGACCATCTATAATATTAGCTGATGAGCCAACGGGAAACTTAGATTCAAAGACATCAGATGAAGTGATGACTTTATTAAAAACTATGATAAAAAAATATAACCAGACGTTGGTTATGATAACTCATGATGAGACTATAGCACAAATGGCAGATAGCGTTATATATATTGAGGATGGAAGAGTTTTAAAGGGTGGTGTTATAAATGATTAACACTACTAAAATTGCTAAAAGTAATTTAAAACAAAATAAATCAAAATCTACATTGATTATTATTACCATCCTTCTAGCTACTACACTTTTAACTGCTGTTGGAATGACTTGTGCAGATTGGGGTGAGTTTAATAAAGAAAATGCTATAAAATATTCTGGAACTCAACATGGAGGCTATAGAAGAATAACTGAAGATAAGTTAAAAGAAATAAAAACACATTCGGAAATTGAAGAAGTTGGAATTTTAAATGGTATAGGGAGTAAGGATTATGAAGATGAAACAAAAATAGGTATAGGATACATGGATGAAAATACACTAAGATTTAGAGGTAGAGATTTAATAGAAGGAAATCTTCCAAGTAAAAAAAATGAAATAGTTTTAGATGACTTAGCTTTAGAAAAAATGGGATATGAAAAAAAACTAGGACAAAAAATTAAACTAGAATATGAAGATAACACAAAAAAAGGTATAACAACTTCAGAATTTATATTAACTGGAATTACAAGAGTAAATGAATTATCTAAAATTAAAAAGTCATACTCAGGAATTATATCTAAAGATTATATGGAATCAACAAGGGATATGGATAAAGAAGTTTTTAATGTATTTGTAACTATAAAAGATGCTGATAAAATATCTGGAGAAGAGTTAATATCTAAAGTAGAAAAGATAGGTAAAGATTTAGAAATACCTAAGGGAAGTATATATGTAAATGAAGATTACATAAACACATTAAAACCAGATATGGAAGTTATAATGTGGGGAGCGGTAATAGCAATAATAGTTATATTATCTAGTGTATTAGTAATTTACAATGTATTTTATTTATCGATAACAAGTAAAGTTCAGGAATTTGGAAAGCTTAGCGCTATAGGAGCTACAAGAAAACAAATAAAATCAATTGTTTTAAAAGAAGGTATGTTTTTATCTATAATATCTATCCCTTTAGGATTAGGGTTAGGATATATAATAAATGAATTTATATTAGGAAATATATTTTTCCAAGGTGAAGACGTACAAAAACTACCTATAGTAATAGGGGTAATGGCTATAAGTTTTTTAACGGTATTTGTATCATTATTAAAGCCAATGAAAGTTGCTTCAAAAGTATCTATTGTTGATGCGGTTAGATATAATGGAGATGATAACAAATCTAAAACTAGAAAAGGATATGAGAATATAAACTTAAAAAGACTTTCTATTGCCAACTTAAAAAGAAATAAAAAACGTACTTATGTAACTATAATATCACTTTCATTAAGTGGAATAATATTTGTAGTTATGGCAAGTGTCATGAATAGTATAGATGCTGAAAAAATGGTAAGAAAATATTTTCCATATGATATAGAATTAAGTTTAGATGGATACACAATTGGAGAAGAAGATAGTCCTAATACTGAATTAAATATTTTACAAACTAAAAATCCTTTAGGAAAAGACTTTAGGGGTAAACTTCTAAATATGGATGGAGTTGTAAGTTTAGAAAGCATAAATGAAGCAAAAGTCGAAGTTAAAGGTTTTGAAAGTGAATATAAATATGAGCAATTAAGCGGAATTGAAGAACAGGATTTAGATGATTTAGAGTTTTATATAGAGGATGGGAAAATAAATATTGAAAAATTAAAAACTGGAGATGAAATACTTTTAACTAACCCAGAAATGGCAAAAGAATTTAATGTAAAAGCAGGAGACAAAATAAATTTAACACTATATGATGGGGAAAATAAATTTGATAAATCATTTAAAGTTCAAGCTATAACATCAGGGCCAGGAGTTTTTAAAATTCATAATAATGCATTTAAAAAGTTGTTTAAAACAGATACGACTAATACTTTAGGTATACATATTGATGAAGATAAATATGAAAACATAAAAGATTTTATTAAAAATTTAGATAAGTCAAATGAATATATAGATGCTAGATATATAGATGATGAAATAGCTTCTAATGAATTAGTAATAGGTATAATGAAAGCTATAGGATATAGCTTAGTTATGATAATAGGAATAATAGGATTTATGAACTTAATAAACTCTATGATAACAAGCATAATAACTAGAAAAAAAGAATTAGGAATGTTACAAGCTATAGGATTAACCGATAAACAACTTGTAAAAATACTAAATTTTGAAGCTATGTTTTACACAGGAACTATGCTTTTAAGTACTTTAACTTTAGGCAGTGAATTAGGCTATATTGCAGTTTGCGCTTTTAGAAAAGCTGGAGCTTCTTATGCATCATATAAATTTCCATTATTACCAATTTTAATTATGATTTTATGTATAGTTATTGCACAATTAACTTTGACTTACATAATAAGTAAAAATTTCAATAAAGAATCTTTAATTGATAGAGTTAGATATAACGAGTAATACAAAAAAAGGTGTTTCAAAATTAAGTAGCAAAGGGTAAATATAAGTTTTAGCGACCTTTAAAGCATTTTTTAGCTTTGGGAGCAAAACTTGTATATCTACCCTAAGACCTACTGTTTTGAATCACCTTTTTTAACAGTAATCAGATTCATCAAAATTAAGAAGTTTATTTAAAACCCTTTTTATAACACCATAATCAAATCCTTTATAAGCTAAGTGTTGAGAAATTTTTTGATATATTTTATTTCTATCTTCATTTTTTACACGTTCATATCTTTTCTTTGCTAAATACATTGCGTTTTCAAACTCTACATCACTATCAATATCAGAAACGATAGAGTCTATAGTATTTCTATCGATACCCTTATTATATAAATTTTGCTTTATTCTGTTTTTGCCACACTTACTAACTTTTAAATTAGTATTAGTTATTCTCTGGGCAAGATCTTCATCATTTACAAAATTATATTTTCTTAAAAAAACTAAAACCTCTTCTATTATATCTTCATCAAAGTCATTAGATAGTTTTTTAATTATATTTTTTTCAGATTGAGGGGCTTTAGAAAGTATTGTTAAAGCTTTATTTTTAGCTTTTATATACATTTCATCGTGTAGCATACCTTTTAAGATGTCTTCATCTATTTCCATACCCTTTTTTAGATTTAAAGTGAAAACTAATTCTTTATAAATCCCCATAAAGAACTGCTCATTTAAGTATATATTAACTCTATCCTCGTTTTTTTGTTGAACCTCTATTTTTGTTATTATAGACATAACTCCTCCTTTATTTTAAAAAGTACTTATTATAAAATAGATTTCTAAATATGTACAAAATTATACAGTAAAATATAGAATAATTGTATCAAAGAAGTTAAAATTAATGATACAATAATAAGTATAAAGGACAAAAGGAGATTTTTAATGAGAATTGATGAATTAGTTTTAAAGGCGAAAAAATTTAACAACCTAAAATCAAATTTTCATAAAATGGGAAATGAGAATATAAATATAGGTATAATGGGAGGAACTTTTGACCCTATACATTATGCACATTTAGCAACAGCTGAATATGTAAGAGAAACTTATAATCTTGATAAAATACTTTTTATACCAACAGGTAATCCACCTCATAAGTCAAAATTAAGAACGGATAAAATAGATAGATATAACATGGTATTATTAGCTACAATAAACAATGATAATTTTATAGTTTCAGATATGGAAATAAATAGAAATAATAGGACTTATACAATAGATACTTTAAAAGAACTACATAAAATTTATCCAAATGCTAATATATACTTTATAACTGGAGCTGATACTATTTGCGATATGGAAAGTTGGAAAAATGTTGGAAAAAACTTTAAATTAGCAACTTTTATAGCGGCAAATAGACCAGGAATAAATTCTAATGAAGCTAAAGAAAAAATAGAAAGATTAAAAACTAGATATGATGCAAAAATAAGGTCAGTAAATGTTCCTTCGCTGGATATATCGTCAACTTATATAAGGGATCATATAAGAGAAGGTAAGTCTATAAAATACTTAATACCTGAATATGTGGAGTCTTATATTTATGAAAAAAAAATATATACAAATGGAGTTGAATAATTTTGGATTTGCAGAATTTAATAATTAAGTTAAATGAAATGCTACCTGAAAATAGAATGTTACATTCAGAAGGAGTAGCTAAGTGTGCAGTTAAACTAAGTAAAATATACGGATATGATGAAGAAAAAGCATACCTAGCAGGAATACTTCATGATTGTGCAAAATATTTAAGCCAAGAACAAGTTGATTGTTACGTAAAAAAATATGAAATATATTTAGATGATTATGAAAACGGAAATTTAGCATTATCCCATAGTACAATAGGTTCAATTTTGGTTAGACATGAATTTTTCATAGATGATGTTGATATAGTAACAGCTGTTAGATATCATACAACAGGTCGATCACATATGGATATGCTAGAAAAAATTATATATATAGCAGATTTAATTGAGGAAAACAGAGATTATCCTGGAGTGGAAGAGTTAAGAGAATTAGCTTATAATGAAAAGCTTGATGAAGCTTTATTAAAATCTTTTGACAACACTATAAAATTAGTAATAGATAGAAAACAAATAATACATCCAAGAACGATAGAAGCTAGAAATCATATTTTAGAAAAAATATCACAATAAATATAAATAAATAATAATATATAATTAACAAATTAAAAAAATGAAAAATATTCTGAGAATTAGTCAATACTAAGAGTATAAAATTAGTATTATGAAGGTGGTTTTTTGTGGTATAATATAAAAACGCAAAAAATTAAGGAAGGTAGGAATTTAATATGACGACAGTAGAACAAATGGTTAAAGTTATATATGATGCTATTGATGATAAACTAGGAAAAGATATATCTATAATAAAAGTAGGAGAAGTATCAAGCTTATGTGATTACTTTGTAATAGCTACAGCAGGATCTCAAAGACAAGTAAAAGCTATAGCTGACAATGTAGAAGATGAACTTACTAAATTAGGAATAGAATCAAGAGGTAAAGAAGGATACGAAACACAAGAGTGGATATTATTAGATTTTGGAGATATAATGGTTCACGTATTTAATGAAGAAAACAGAGCATACTATAATTTAGAAAAAATGTGGAAAGATGCTCCATATGTTGATGTTGACACATTAGCTTAATAATTATATAATAATAAAATATAATTAAAAATAAAAATAGACTAGAGTAGTAAAATTAAATTTAGATTTCAGAGAGCTAGTGGATGGTGTGAACTAGTATTAGATTGATTTGAACTTGCTAGAACAACCTATTTAACCGTAGTTGGTATAAAGACTAGTACGAGAGAGTTATTTTTATAAATAACTAATTAGGGTGGTACCGCGAGTAATATCCTCGTCCCTAAACATTAATTTGTTTAGTGACGGGGATTTTTTATGCTTAAGGAAATTACACTTATTAAAAATTTGTGGTAACTTATGAAGCTTAGTTATATAAACATACTATGTTCTGAGCATAAAAAAGGTTTTTGAGCAACAGACGAAGTTGTTGGCGACATGAAGTGGTTCGCCGACGTAGTCGCTCAAGCGAAGCGAATTTTTTATTATAAATATATAAAGTTTAAATAATATTTATGAGAATTGGGAGAAAAGCGAAGTTGTTAGATTAGTTGTTGACTAAACACTTAAAGTCCGTAGGACTTTGTGTGAAGGAAACAACTAATCTAACAACGAGCAACTCCTACGAAACTAAAATTACAGGAGGTAAAATAATGAACGTTTACAAACCAAATGAAATTGAATCTAAATGGCAAAAAGTTTGGGGAAAAAATAACCAATACAAGACAAATACACAAGACTCATCAAAACCAAAATACTACACACTAGAAATGTTACCTTATCCGTCAGGTAAGATTCACATGGGACACGTAAGAAACTACTCTATAGGTGATGTTATAGCTAGATTTAAAAAGATGCAAGGATATAATGTACTTCATCCAATGGGATGGGATTCATTTGGGCTTCCAGCAGAAAATGCAGCTATAAAGCATGGTATACATCCTCATAAATGGACTATGGAAAACATAGAAGACATGAAAGGTCAATTAAAGTTATTAGGACTTAGCTATGACTGGGATAGAGAAATAGCAACATCTACTCCAGAATACTATAAGTTTACTCAAGAAATATTCTTAAAGTTTTTAGAAAATGGACTAGCGTATAAGAAAAAATCTTTTGTTAATTGGTGTCCATCTTGTGAAACAGTTTTAGCTAATGAGCAAGTTGTTCAAGGGGCTTGTGAAAGATGTGATTCTGTAGTAGTTAAAAAAGACTTAGAACAATGGTATTTTAAAACAACTCACTTTGCAGAAGAGTTACTTCAAGATTTAGATACTTTAGATGGATGGCCAGAAAAAGTTAAAACAATGCAAAGAAATTGGATAGGAAAGAGTACTGGAGCTGAAATAGCTTTCAGAATAGATGGAATGGATAAATCTATAACAGTATTCACAACTAGACCAGATACAGTACATGGAGTTTCTTACATGGTACTTGCACCAGAACATGATTTAGTAAAAGAATTAGTTGCTGGAACTGAATATGAAAAAGATGTTGAAAAGTTCATAGCTAAGATGCATACTATGAGTGAAATAGAAAGAACTTCAAGCGATTTAGAAAAAGAAGGAATGTTTATCGGTAAGCATGTTATAAATCCATTAAATGGTGAAAAAGTTGAGTTATGGATAGCAAACTACGTATTAGCTGACTATGGAACAGGAGCTGTAATGGCTGTTCCTGCTCATGATGAAAGAGATGCAGAATTTGCAGCTAAATATGATTTAAAAGTAGTTGAAGTTATAAATGAAGAGAATATAATGGTAAACTCAGGAGAGTTTAACGGAATGGATGCTTCAAAAGCATTTAATGCAATAATAGAAAAAATAGAACAAATGGAAATAGGAAAGAAAACAGTTAATTATAGATTAAGAGACTGGTTACTTTCTAGACAGAGATACTGGGGATGTCCAATACCTGTAGTTTACTGCGATGAATGTGGATTAGTACCTGAAAAGAAAGAAAACTTACCAGTACTATTACCAACAGATATTGAGTTTACAGGAAAAGGTGAATCTCCACTTACAACTTCAAAAGAATTTATGAACGCCACTTGTCCTTGTTGCGGAAAGTCAGCTAGAAGAGAAGTTGATACAATGGATACATTCGTTGACTCTTCTTGGTATTTCTTAAGATATATAGATGCTAAAAATACTGAAGAAGCATTTGGAAAAGATGTAGTTAATGATTGGATGCCAGTTGATCAATATATAGGTGGAGTAGAGCATGCTATAATGCATTTACTTTATGCTAGATTCTTTGTAAAAGCATTCAACGAAATAGGGATGTTAGATTTTAAAGAGCCATTTAAAAATTTATTAACTCAAGGGATGGTCTTAAAAGATGGAACTAAGATGAGTAAATCTAAAGGAAATGTTGTATCACCACTTGAAATAATAGATGAGTATGGAGCAGATACTGCAAGATTATTCGTATTATTTGCCGCACCACCAGAAAGAGACTTAGAGTGGTCAGAGCAAGGTGTTGAAGGATGTTTTAGATTCTTAAATAGAGTTTATAGATTAGTTGATGAATTAGCAGATATAACTAAAGCTACTACTAATATGGGTGAATTAACTAAAGAAGATAAATCTATGAGATTTACTATAAACGCTACATTAAAGAAAGTAAGTGAAGATTTAAATGAGAAGTTTGGATTTAACACTGCTATATCTGCATTAATGGAATTGATAAACGAGATGTATAAATATAAAGAGTTAGAAACTAGAAATGATGCAGTTATAAAAGAGGCTATAGAAACTATAGTTACAATACTAGCACCATTTGCACCGCATATGGGAGAAGAACTATGGACTATGATAGGCAAAGATGGAAGTGTATTTGATATATCTTGGCCAGCATTTGATGAATCTGCACTAGTTAAAGATGAAGTTGAAGTTGTAGTTCAAGTTAATGGTAAAGTAAGAGGAAAGTTAAATGTAGCTGCAAATATATCTAGAGAAGATATGCAAGAAGCTGCTATGAATGATGAAAAAATAAAAGCTTTAGTTGAAGGAAAAACAATAGTAAAAGTAGTTGCTGTTCCTAAAAAACTTGTTAACATAGTTGTAAAATAATAAAAAAAAAGGTCTTTTTTTAAAAGACCTTTTTTTATTTAGAAAAACAAACTATAAAATTTAAAAAATAAAGTTAGTTTTAAAATTAAAATAAAAATTTTTTCTCTGGGAAAACACATAGGAAAACAGCGTAAACAACATGTTTATAAGTTTTTTGACAAATTAAAAAATTCCCAAAAAATGTTTTCCTGTTGATTTTTGATGAAAAACTATATACAATAAAGATGTCAAATAATTATAAATTAAAATTATACACTATGGGAGTGAGCGAAATGACTAGAGTTACATTACAAGACGTTAAAGATGCTAGAGAAACTATAAAAGATATAATTAAGACAACTGATTTGTTAGAAAGCGTTAAGCTTAGTGAACAGACTGGGGCAAACGTATACTATAAATGTGAAAACTTACAAAAGACTGGTTCTTTTAAAGTAAGAGGTGCGTGCAATAAGATAGCAAGTTTAACTGATCAAGAGAAGGCAAACGGTGTTATAGCATCAAGTGCTGGAAACCATGCACAAGGTGTTGCATTAGGAGCTAAGTTAAGCGGAATAAAAGCTACAATAGTAATGCCAGCTACTGCACCACTTGCAAAAGTTACTGCAACTAAAGGATATGGAGCAGAAGTAGTTCAAGAAGGTCTAGTATATGATGATGCATATGCAAAAGCTGTTGAAATACAAAAAGAAAGTGGAGCAACTTTCTTACATCCATTTAATGATAAATACGTTATGGCTGGACAAGGAACAATAGCCCTTGAAATATTTGAACAGTTAAACGATAAAGTTGATACTATATTATGTCCAATAGGTGGAGGGGGAATAATAGCTGGTATAGCAACTGCTGCTAAAGCTTTAAACCCAAATGTTAAAATAATAGGTGTTCAAACCGCAAACATACCATCAATGAAAGCATCTATAGAGCAAGGGCATGTTACAACTGCATTTAAAGCTACTACAATAGCTGACGGTATAGCAGTTAAAACTCCAGGAGATCATACTTTTGAAATAATAAAAGAATTGGTTGATGAAGTAATAGTTGTTGAAGAAAGTGAAATAGCACAAGCTATGCTATTCTTATTAGAAAATCAAAAACTAGTTTCTGAAGGTTCAGGAGCAGTATCAACAGCTGCATTAATAAGTGGAAAATATAAGCCGGCTAAGGGTGAAAACGTTGTATGTGTTATATCTGGAGGTAATGTAGATGTTAATACACTATACAGAGTTATAGGAAATGCTTTAACTTCAGAAGGTAGAAGATATGCATTTAAAACTAAAATACAAGATAAACCAGGTGGGTTAGCAGAATTAACTAGAATAATAAGTGCATTAAATGCTAATATATTAAATGCAAATATGACAAGACCAGCAAAAGAAACTCTTGGAAGTTTATATCTTGAAATAGAATTAGAGACATTTAACAAAGATCACATAAATCAAATAAAATCAGCAGTTGAGTCTGCAGGGTTTGCAATAGAAGATTAATTTATGATATAATGGGTATATAATGAAAAAGTGAAATTATGCATTGCATAATTTCCACTTTTTTTACTACATTTTGTATACAATATATACGGTTTAGTAGTATAATATTACTGAAAAAAGTATAATATAAAAATAACATCTACAATAGAAAAGGAGAGATTGATTATGAAACAAGTAATACATACAGAAAAGGCTCCTAAAGCTATAGGACCATACTCTCAAGCTATAAAAAATGGAAATATGGTATTCGTATCAGGTCAAGTTCCATTTAACCCAGAAACTATGGAAATAGTTGAAGGTGGAGCTAAAGAGCAAGCTGCTAGATCATTAGAAAGTTTAAAAGAAATACTATCTGAATCTGGGGCAACTTTTGCAGACGTAGTTAAGACTACAGTATTCATAAGTGATATGAATGATTTTGCTGAAATAAATGAAGTATATGCTTCTTTCTTCGGTGAAAATAAACCTGCTAGATCTTGCGTAGAAGTAGCTAGATTACCAAGAGATGTTAAAGTTGAAATAGAAGCTATAGCTATAATAAAATAATAATAGACTTTAAAATGGCCATACCTCTTTAGGATGGTCATTTTATGAATTAAGCAGCTATTGGAAATGATTTACAAAAAAACAAAAGAAAAAGACAATTTAATGAAAAGAGGTATTATTAATGGCTAAAGATTATAGTGTATTTGATGTCGTAGGACCAAATATGATAGGTCCATCAAGCTCTCACACTGCAGGTGCTGCAAGATTAGGGAAAATGGCATTAAAAATAGCAGGAAAGCCTGTTAAAGATGTTAAATTCTATTTACATGGATCATTCGCAGAAACATATAAAGGACATGGGACAGATAAAGCATTAGTTGGTGGGATATTAGGATTCCAACCAGATGATGCAAGAATAAGAAATTCTTTCGACTTAGCTAAAGAAGCAGGAGTTAACTTTGAATTTATAAAAATTAATTTAGGAGAAAATGAACATCCTAACACAGTTAAGATGGAAATGACTCTAGAAGATGGTTCTAAGGCAGAACTTAAAGGTGCATCTATAGGTGGAGGAAATATCAAACTTACTGAAATGGACGGATTACCACTTGACTTTAATGGTTCTAGACCAGCTGTTATACTTGAAATAAAAGACATACCAGGAGCTGTATCTTTTGTAACAGGACTTCTTGCTCATAACAATAAAAACATAGCGAATATGTCTACTAATAAGCCAGTTGGAGCTGAGTATACATTTGTTACAATAGAAACAGATGAAACTTTAGACGCTGAAGTATTAAATCAATTAAGAAAGTTTGAAGTTATAGCTAAGGCTGTAGTTTTAGACAAATTCTAATTAGTGAGAAAGGGTGACAGAATATGAAATACAACTTCACAAGCGGAGCAGAATTAATAGAAAAATGTAAAGAATTAAATATGACTATAAGTCAATTATGTTTAGAAAGAGAAGCAGAACTAACTGGTCTTTCAAAAGAAGAAGTAAGAGAAAAGATGGCTGTTAGTTTAGATATAATGAAGAAAGCTACTGAAAGAGCTGTAAAAGAAGATATAAAATCTGTAGGTGGTTTAATAGGTGGAGAAGCTAAAAAACTAGAAAATCACAGAAATACTCAAAAAACAGTTTGTGGTGGATTAATGAACAAAGCTTTAGCTGCTGCAATGGGAACAATGGAAGTAAATGCTTCTATGGGGCTTATAGTTGCTGCGCCTACAGCTGGTTCCTGTGGTATATTACCAGGAGCTATAGTTACTATAGGTAAGGAATACGGATTCAGTGATGATGAAATGTTAGACGCATTGTTTACAGCATCAGCTATAGGGGCTATAATAACTAGAAATGCAACTGTTGCAGGAGCTGAAGGTGGATGCCAAGCTGAAACTGGTGCTGCAGCTGCAATGAGTGCTGCTGGAATAGTTGAATTAATGGGTGGAAGTGTAGACGCTGCTGTTTCTGCTGCATCTCACTGTTTACAAAATGTAATGGGATTAGTATGTGACCCAATAGCAGGACTTGTTGAAGCTCCGTGTCAAGGTAGAAATGCTATAGGTGTTGCAAATGCTTTAATATCTGCAGAACTTTGTTTAGCTGGAATATTAAATATAATACCGTTTGATGAAACTGTTGAAGCTATGTATACTGTTGGTAGAGGTCTTCCGATGGAGTTAAGAGAAACTGCATTAGGTGGAGTTGCTGCAACTTGTACAGGAAACTGCTTAACTAAGAAAATATTTGGATAATAAAAAAGAGGCGATTGCCTCTTTTTTTAATGTCTTCTTCTACGTCTTTTATTACTTGTATAAATATCATTTCTTTTGTTTGAATATATAGATTTATTTTTATCATATATAGACTTTTTTATTTTATTGTTTCTTACCTTTTTTATTATTAAAACCAATATTACAAAAGTAATAATTAATAAAGCTCCAATGATAAGCACTGATTGCATATTTTTTGCTATTGAATTGTTCAATAATAATGAGAATATATTCACCACATCATTTTGAGCTACTATAGGAACATTCGCAACAGGATTTTTTTCTTTATCTTGATAAATCTCTAAGGTACCTACAGTATCCCCTTTTTTTATTGGGAGTTTTATAGTATTTAATTTTGTTTTTGTTTCAAATTTAGGAGCACTATCACCTGTATTAATTACTGTGTAATAACTATACTTAGGAGCGTATTCTAATTTTCTTCCTTTTGCATACCATATAGACTTAGAACCTTCAAAATCATTTTTATCTATTACTTTTTTAGAATTAAAGTTATTAAAACCATAATCTAAAAGAGTTCTACTATCTGTATATAAATTAGGCTCTCCGTCAGTTTTAAATACAGTACAAATTAATCTCATATCATTTTTTTTAGCACTAGAAAGTAAACATTTACCGGCATCGTCTGTAAATCCAGTTTTTATACCATCTACTATGTCGTACTTGATATCTGTATTCGTGCCATTATAAGGTATATTAGTAGTCCCTGTTAAGAATTTGTTTGTATTTACGAAAGTTCTTTCTGGGGAAATGTTTGTAGGTGGTACTTTTAATGTCTTTTTATTTACGATATTTCTAAATTCATCATTATTCATTGCCTCTCTAGCCATTAGAGACATATCATAAGCAGTTGTATAATGATCAGAGTCAGGAAGTCCATTAGGATTATTAAAATGTGTATTTATAGCTCCTACCTTTTTAGCTTCGTCATTCATTAAATCTACAAAATCTGGAATTGATCCACTAACATGTTGTGCTAAAACAACTGCTGCATCGTTTCCGGAAACTAAAAGTAAACCTTCTAATAGCTGTCTGACAGTAACTTGCTCTCCTGGAACTAAATGCATACTTGTACCATCTATTTTTCCTATATTTCCCACTGTTACAACCTCATCTAGATTTTTAACATATTTTAAAGTAAGGTATGCAGTCCACATCTTAGTTGTAGAAGCAGGGTATAATTTTGCATTAGAATTTTTTTCATACAAAACTTTACCACTTGTATAATCCATTAAAACTGCATATTCAGCAGATATATTAGGTTGTGGTGTTTGCGCAAATGAAATAGTACCAAATGCGAATAAATTAACAAAAGTTATTATGAAAGATAATAGTATTGATATTTTTTTAAACATTTTTTGTCCTCCGATTATAAACTTATATTTTAGTATAACATATTTATGTCAATAATCAAATTTGAAGGAGTGATAAAATGAAGTTGAAAAAGAATTTTATTATTGTAATAGTAATTATTACCATAAGTTCAGTTTTTTTCATCAAAAATAGTAAATTTTTCGAAAAAGATAATTCTTATGTTGTAAGCGAAGTTGAAGGCGAAGAATATAAATCAGAAAATAATAATAATAATAACTTACAACAAACTGACTCTAAAAAAGAGACTTTTTCTAAAGTTAACAATATGGAAGATGTAAAAACTATTAAAAATAGTGAGAATGTAAGTAAAAAGATTAGTATTTACATAAGTGGGGCTGTAAATTCACCTGGAGTTGTGGAATTAAAAAGTAATGATAGGTTAATGGAAGGCGTAAAACTTTGTAATGGGCTTACAGAAGAAGCGGATACAAATAGAATTAATCTGGCTATGAAAGTAAAAGACGAAGGTCATTACATAATACCTAAAGTAGGTGAAGAAATAATGATTAATGAATTAGATGTAGAAACTGAGAATAAAAATGAAGACACTAGCAGTGAAGGCAATGAAAAAAATAAGATTAATATAAATAGTGCATCTATGGAGGAATTGGATTCATTACCTGGAATCGGGGAAGTTACTGCTCAAAAAATATTAGATTACAGAGAAGAAAATAAAGAGTTTAAATCAATAGATGAAATAAAAAATGTAAAAGGTATTGGTGAAAATAAATTTAATGATTTGAAGGACTATATCTGTGTTCAATAAATGCTAATTATGATATTATTAGTTATGTAATGCTTTAAAGAAAGGAGACATAATTATGGAAATGATGAAAAGACTTACAGATATGACAACTTCAGGAGGATGAGCTGCTAAAATAGGGCCAGAGGTACTGGCATCGGTATTAGCTCAATTGCCTAAAAATACAGCAGATAAAAAAGAAAATTTATTAGTTGGACTTGAAACTTCAGATGATGCCGCTGTTTATAAATTAAATGATGATACAGCTTTAATTCAAACACTAGATTTCTTTACTCCAATGATAGATGATCCGTACATATTTGGACAAATAGCAGCATCTAATTCACTATCAGATGTTTACGCCATGGGCGGAAAGCCTTTGGTTGCCATGAACATAGTATGTTTCCCATCGTGTCATGATATGAATGTATTAGCAGAAATATTAAAAGGTGGAATGGATAAAGTAAAAGAAAGTGGAGCCTTATTAGTAGGAGGGCACACTGTTGATGATAAAGAACCTAAGTATGGATTGTCAGTATCAGGAATCGTTCATCCAGATAAAGTTTTATCTAATGCAACTGCAGAAGTAGGGGATAAATTGATTATAACTAAGCCTATAGGAGTAGGAATATTAAACACTGCTATGAAAGAAGGTTTAGTGGATGAAGAAACTTGTAAAATTGTAGTTGAAACTATGGTTCATTTAAATAAATATGCAGCTATGAGCTTTGATAATATAAAGGTAAACTCAGTCACAGATATAACAGGATTTGGACTTTTAGGACATGCACTAGAAATGGCAAAAGCATCAGAAGTTAGTATAGAACTTAATGTTAATGAAATACCTATACTAAATGGAGCTATTGATATGGCTAAAATGGGAATAATACCAGCTGGTATGTATAGAAACAAACAATATATATCAAATGATGTTAAATTAGAAAATATAGAAGAAGCGATTGAAGATATACTGTATGATCCACAAACATCAGGAGGTCTGCTAATTTCTGTAAATAGTGATCTAGCAGATAAACTAGTAGAAGATATGAAGAAAAATGGGTCTATAGAAGCTAAAATAATAGGAACTGTTGTAGAGAAAAAAGAAAACTATATAACAGTAAAGTAATGACTTAAGGGGAGAGGAAATTTAATGAATAAAAGAGAATTATTTGCTCAATTGCCTTCAGTAGATGAAATGCTAAATCAAGAAATGATAATAAATGCATTAAATGAATACCCAAGAAATATTTTACTTGAAGCAATAAGAGAATCTATAGAAGAAAAAAGAAAAGAAATAATAGATTTAAAAGAAATAGATTTTGAAAAATTTAAATTAAATATAGATGAAATAGTAAAAAATACGATAAATAAGTGTAATTTAAAATATTCACTATCATTAAAGAAAGTGATAAATGCCACTGGAACTGTACTTCACACAAATCTAGGTAGATCTCTACTTAGTGAAAGTATAAAAGATGAGCTTTGGGAAGCGGCATCTAGATACTCAAATTTAGAGTACGACATAGATAAAGGACAAAGGGGTTCAAGATACACACATCTAACGGAGACTATAAAAAGGTTAACTGGAGCTGAAGATGTATTGGTTGTAAACAATAATGCTGCAGCTGTACTATTAGTTCTAAGTACTATGGCAAAGGGTGGAGAAGCTATAGTATCTAGAGGTGAACTAGTAGAAGTTGGAGGATCTTTTAGAATACCTAGCATAATGGCATTAAGTGGAGCTGATTTAGTTGAGGTAGGATCTACTAATAAGACACATCTAAAAGATTATGAAGAAGCTATAAGCGAAAATACTAAAGTACTTATGAAAGTTCATACTAGCAACTATAGAATACTTGGATTTACACAAAGTATAGAAGTTGATGAATTATGCGAATTAGGTAAGAAACATGATATACCAGTTATTGAAGATTTAGGTAGTGGAGTTTTTATAGATATATCTAAATATGGATTAAGCTATGAGCCAACAGTATTAGATTCAATTAGAAAAGGTGCTGATATAGTTACGTTTAGTGGAGATAAAATGTTGGGAGGTCCTCAAGCTGGTATTATAGTTGGGAAAAAAGAATATATTGAAAAAATGAAAAAAAATCAGCTTACAAGAGCGTTAAGAGTAGATAAGCTTACTATATGTTCATTGGAAGCTACTTTAAGAATGTACTTAGATGAAGAAAAAGCGAGAAAAGAAATTCCAACATTAAAAATGTTAACTTATAATATAGAAGAACTAGAAGAAAAAGCCAACAATTTATATGAAGAAATAAAATATTTAGATAAATATGCAGATATAAACATTGAAAATGGATTATCTCAGGTTGGAGGGGGATCTATGCCTTTAGAAACTATAGACTCTAAGGTTATAGCTATAACTCCTAAAAACATAAATGTTTCAACACTAGAGAAAAAACTTAGATTAAGCGATGCACATATCATAGCTAGAGTATATGATGATAAATATGTGTTAGATATGAGAACTATATTTAAAGATGAATTTAAAGTTGTAAAAAAAGAGTTAGAAAAAGCTTTAATAGGAGGTTAAACATGAAAAACGTAATAATAGGAACAGCTGGACATATAGACCATGGTAAAACAACTCTTATAAAAGCACTTACAGGAAGGGAAACAGATACACTAGCTGAAGAAAAGAAAAGAGGTATATCTATAAATTTAGGATTTACCTACTTTGATTTGCCAAGTAATAAAAGAGCTGGTATTGTAGATGTCCCAGGGCATGAAAAATTTATAAAAAATATGTTAGCTGGTGCATCAGGTCTTGATATGGTTTTATTAGTTGTTGCAGCAGATGAAGGGGTTATGCCTCAAACTGTAGAACATATGGACATTTTAACATTTTTAAATATAAAAAAAGGTATGATTGTTTTAACTAAAAGTGATACTGTGGATGAAGACTTTAGAGAATTAGTAAAAGAAGATATAAAAGAAAAAGTTATGGGAACATTCTTAGAAGATGCAGAAATAATAGAGGTTGATTCTATATCTAAAAAAGGATTAGATGAGCTTATAAATAAAATTGATAAAATGACGGATGAAATAGAAGATAAAAATCTAGAAGCGCCAGCAAGACTTAACATAGACAGAGTATTTTCTATAAAAGGATTTGGAACAGTTGTAACGGGAACTTTAATAGAAGGAAAAATAAGTATAGATGATGATTTAGTTATATATCCAAAGGAACTTAAAACAAAGATAAGAAGTATACAAGTTCATGGAGAAAGTGTTGAAACTGCTTATGCCGGACAAAGAACAGCTATAAATATATCTAATGTAAAAGTTGAAGAAATCAATAGAGGAGATGTACTAGCTTCATCACATTCACTAGAAGAAGCTATGATGTTAGACGTTAAATTAAGTATTGTTAAGCATACAGCTATTGGGCTTAAACACTGGGATAGATTAAGACTTTATCATGGTACTAGAGAAATACTTTGTAGAGCAGTACCATTAGAAATAGAAGAAATAAATCCGGGAGAAAGTGGGCTGGTTCAGCTTAGGCTTGAAGAAAGTATAGTTGCCAAAAAAGGAGATAAATTTGTTGTAAGAAGATATTCTCCTATGGAAACTATAGGTGGAGGTATTGTTATAGATACTAATCCTAGAAAACACAAGAGGTTTGACACTAATGTTATAGAGGCCCTTAAGATAAAAGAAAAAGGAGAGCTTTCAGACATATTAGAAGCTTACTTAAAAAATAACTCTAGAAACTATCCAAATATAAAAGAAATTATGAGTTATAGTGGAGAGAGTGAAGAAAATATTAAAAAAGCATTAGAAAAGCTTGTTAGTCACGGTAAAGCTATATGCATAAATAATATGTACATGCATAAAAATCAGTACAATACACTGAAAGAAAAAGCAGAAAGTGAGTTACAAGCATATCATAAGAAATTTAGATTAAGAGAGGGTATGTTAAAAGAAGAAGTAAGATCTAAAGTTGAAAGTAAATTTAAAACAAGAGATTTTGATGTTTTATTAGATTTATTTATAGACGATGAGATTATAAAGGTTGATGGAAACTTAGTTTCTTTAAAGAAATTTAATGTTGTATTTAATGAAAAACAAACAAAAATAAAAAATGATATAGAAAAAATATTAAAAAATGCTGGGCTTAACAATATTTATAATATTGAAGATATAACTGAGAATAAAAAAGAATACGAAGAAGTATTGGAGTCTTTAATAGGAAATACTGTTGTAAGACTTGAGGATAGTTATATAATGTCTTCTAAGGTATATAATGAGGCTAAAGAAATACTTCTAAGGTATTTAGAAGAGCATAAAGAAATAACTCTAGGAGACTATAGAGATTTAGTCAACTCAAGTAGAAAAAATTGTATGATAATTCTTGAAGACTTTGATAGAAATAAGGTAACAAAGAGAATCGAAAATAAAAGAGTATTATTTTAAAAAAAGTAAGTATTGATGAGTTTGTTAGATATATGGTTACTTCCTTCACACAAAGACCTAAAAAGAGAGGTCTTTAAGTGTTTCGGAAGCAACCATATATCTAACTTTTAATCAATACTTACTTTTTTTAGTTTTTGATGGTGAAGGAGGAGTCTTTAAGATGGAATGAATTTTTAATTCCAGGTGTTAAATATATTTCTTTATCCTTTGTTATAAAAATTGCTTCTGTATTTGGTAAGGATTCTATTAATTTAAGACCTTCTTTAGTTCCAAGTGAAAAAGCTGTTGTAGATAAGGCATCGCAATTCATTGAATTATTTGCAAGTATAGTTACACTACTAAGTTCATTTTCAACAGGATAACCGGTTTTAGGGCTTAATATATGATGAAAAATTTTACCGTCTTTTTCTATATATCTTTCATAAATTCCTGAAGTAACTACTGAGTTGTTTGTTGTATTTATGCTTCCTATAGCATTTCCTCTAGGTTTAGTTGGATCTTGAACTCCTATATTGAATTTGTTTTTACCATCTTTTGTTCCAAGTGTGTATATGTTTCCCCCTAAATTTACTATAGCACCTTCGAATTTTTGATCTTCTAAGTATTTTACAACTTTATCAGCTGCATATCCTTTAGCTATACCCCCTAAGTCTATCTTTGTTCCCTTATTTTTTAACATTATGCTAGTATTCTTTTCATCTAAAATTATATCTTTATAATTTATTGTAGATAAAACTGAATCTATTTCAGTTTGATCAGGTACTCTTGCTTTTTCATTTCCAATATTCCATAGTTGAACTAATGAACCTACTGAAATATCAAAGTGACCATTTGATAAATCTGAAAAGTGAAGAGCTGTTTTTATAACGTTAAATGTATCTTGAGATACTTTAGTATAGGATTTACCAGCATTTTCATTTATCTTATAGATATCACTAGATAATGTAGATGGGTTCATTTTATTATCTATATCCTTTACTATACTTTCACAATTAGATAATATTTCGTTAGCTTTTTTTTCGTTAGATTTAGTATACAATGTAACCTCATTAACAGTACCTAGGTAGTACATAGTTTTAGAATATGTATTTATTTTTTTTTTGAAAATAAACGATGAAAATATAGCTAAAATTACTAAAATTGCTATATAAAATATAAGTTTTTTATTTTTCATGATGTTTCCCCTTTATATTTATGATATATTTAATTATATTATAAATGCTTGGAGGGGAAAAATGAAGAAAAACGACTTTTTTCTTTTGTTATCAATTTTAATTATAATAGGTATGTGGATGGGGTTTAATTTTTTAAAAGGTCTAGATGAAGGTGAAAAAATCATTATATATTTAGATAATAAAGTATATAAAGAAGTTTCTATTGATGATACAGAAGAGATAATTATAAAGACAGATAGTGGGTTTAATAAGATAAAAATTCATGATAGAGGTGTTGAGGTTATAGATGCGTCATGCCCAGATAAAGTATGTGTGAAAACTGGATTTATAGATAAATCTAATAAGAATATAGTATGTATACCTAATAAAGTAAGTATAAAAATAATGAGTAATGAAAAAAATGATATAGACACAATAGCAAATTAAAAGTAGGTGAAAAAATGGTTAGTATAGGAAATGATTGGGATGAAATATTAAAAGGTGAGTTTGAAAAGCCATATTATTTAAAATTAAGAGAATTTTTAAAAGAGGAATACAAAAACAATGTTATATATCCTGATATGTATGATATATTTAATGCATTAAAATATACATCGTATAAAGATACTAAAGTACTAATTCTAGGACAAGACCCTTACCACGGAGAAAATCAAGCTCATGGACTTGCATTTTCAGTAAAGCCTGGAGTAAAAACACCACCATCTTTATTAAATATGTATAAAGAATTAAAATCAGAGTTTGAATGTTTTATACCTAATAATGGATACTTAGTTCCTTGGACAAAGCAAGGGATATTATTATTAAATACAGCACTTACAGTTAGAGCTCATGAAGCGAATTCTCATAAGGGAAAAGGTTGGGAAATATTTACGGATCATATAATAGAAACACTAAATTTAAGACAAGATCCTGTAATATTTGTTTTATGGGGTAATAATGCTAGAAGTAAAAAGAAATTAATAGATACTAATAAACATTATATAATAGAATCTGCTCATCCAAGTCCATTATCAGCTAGTAGAGGATTCTTTGGATCAAAGCCATTTTCAAAAGTTAATGATATGTTAACTAGTTTAGGTAAAGAAATTATAGACTGGCAAATACCGAATATATAAATTAAAAAAATATATATAATAAAAATTGAATCCTTTTAAAATTTTGAAAGGATTTAATTTTTTAAGGTTAAAAAAGTTAAAATTTATAAAAAATAAAGTTAAATTATACAGAAAATTGTAAAAATATGAAAATGTTTGCTAAAAAAAGTTGCATCAAAAAAAAATATATGGTAATATAAGTTTGTAAGTGAGAGGACATCCCATATGGGGGTGGATGGGTGCTGGTGTGCCCTCTAGTCTTCAAAACTAGTATGAGGAGTTAAGAGCTTCTTGGGTGGGTTCGATTCCCACGCACTCCCGCCAATTAAAATAAAAAAAGAACTTCTTCGGAAGTTCTTTTTTTATGCCTAGAAAAATTATAAGATTAAATGAATGATGAAGTCGTTGTAAAAATCAAGTTGCATATAATCTATATATCTTATAAAATCTTCTTTATTAGTTATTTTAAAATTTAGCTGATTGAATTATAATAATCTTTATTAGATGGGAATTTTATAATATCTGAATGTATATTATTTTTAGAAGAACGTACATTAAGTAATAAAACCAGTGAAACTAATATATTTACTAGTAGTATATAAAATAAAAAGAGTATTAATTTTTTTCTAAACATCACCCATATTTATAAAATTGATATTAAATTATATTCTTATACATAAAAATTAAACAAGGAGATATTTAAAGCATGAACAAAAACTTTAAAATGAGAACAGGACTTATAATTGGAAATGAAGGGCTTGAAAAGCTTCAAAATACAAATGTAATAGTATTTGGAGTTGGGGGGGTAGGTAGTTTTGCTGCTGAGGCTATAGCTAGGGCTGGAGTAGGCAAGATGACTATAGTAGATTTTGATGATGTAGACATAACTAATATAAATAGGCAAATACCAGCATTGCATTCAACTGTAGGTAAATATAAAGTTGAAGTTATGAAAGAAAGAATATTAGATATAAACCCAGATATAGATATAAAAGCAATAAGAGCAAAATATACAGCACAAAATAGTGAAGAAATTTTATGCGAAAATTATGATTACGTAGTAGATGCTATTGATATGGTTACTTCGAAAATTCATTTAATAGAGAGTTGTACAAAAAAGAACTTAAATATAATAAGTTCTATGGGAATGGGAAATAAGTTGGATCCTACAAAAATAGTGGTTACAGATATATATAAGACTCAAATGTGTCCATTAGCCAAAGTCATGAGAAAAGAGTTAAGAGATAGAAAGATAAAAAAATTAAAGGTTGTATATTCAACAGAACAGCCTGTAGAGTTAAAAGAAAAAATTATGAACGGAAAGAAAATAACTCCAGGAAGTATATCATTTGTACCTTCAGTTGGAGGGCTTACGATAGCTTCTGTAGTAATAAATGATTTAATAAAGTAAACTAAGTAAAAAAAGTGATTTTGGCTAGTGCTACATGTTAATGAGTAATTTATATACATACAGTCTTTAAAACATAGCCTGTAAATGTATATTAAATTACTAATTAACACTTCGCTAAGTCTCAATCACTTTTTTTGTTAATTTACTCTTTTGGGGGGGATGAGGTGGTTATGGTGTTTCCATCGCTAAAAAATGATAAATGACCTTGTTTATCCGTTCTGTAGACTTTTGTATTTGTTTTAGAAAAATTAAGTAATGTTTCTTTATGAGGATGTCCGTATTCATTATCATACCCGCAAGATACCACTGCAACATGTGGAGAGAGTGTATTTATGAAATTTTCACTAGAAGAATTTTTACTTCCATGATGTGCAACTTTTAAAAAATCTATATGGTTTAAATTAAAGCTGTTTAAAATTTCTTGTTCATTTTCTAAAGTACAGTCACCTGTAAATAAAAAAGATTTTTTATCATAATCTAACTTGAATACTATTGAGTTTGAATTGTTATCCAAATGGGTATAAGAAGGATTTAAGACAGTTAATTTTATATTGTTGTCTAAGTTGATGATATTTCCTTTTTCAAGAAATTGAGGATGAACATTTTTCTTAGTACAAGATTTAATTAGATTGTAGTATGCATCACTAGTTGTTTCTTTGTTTGGTAGATAAACTTTAGAAATATCAAACTTATTAATAATAGCATCTAAACTTCCTATATGGTCAGTATCTGGGTGCGTTGCTATGACTAAATCTATATTTTTTACTTTTTTAGATTTAAGAAAATTTTTTATAATAAGAGAACTATCTTCATCGCCTCCATCAACTAATATGTTAGTTTTATTTGGAGTTTGAATTAAGATACTATCACCTTGACCTACATCTATTACATGTACTGATAGTGGCGTTTTTTTGCCACAACCAACTAAAAGTGTTATTATAATAAATGTTAAACATATGAGTCTTTTCATTATATACTCCAATCATTACCAGTTTATATTGAATAAACAAAGATAATATTAATAAATAAAAATATTATTTATTATTTTAGACTTCAACTTATAAATTAATTCAAATAAAAAAAAATTGGAGATATAAATTAATATATAAAAGCATCAAAAGGAGCGTTATTTATGATTTTTAAAGAAATTGATATAAATGCATATGAAGAATTGAAACCATTCTTTCATCATGTAGATTATGAAGCATGTGAATACTGTTTTACTACTTTATATATGTGGAGGCATGTGTATAAAACTAGTTATTATGTAAATGATGATTTTGCTATAATTGTTGGGGAATATGAAGGAGATAGATTCTCTGTACTTCCATTAGCAAAAAAAGATAAAATCCATGAAGCGTTAAAGTTTATGATTGATTATTTTAAACATGAGGATCATCAAATTTACTTAAGAGCTGTAACAAAAGAAGTTGTGGAATTGTTACAAAAAGATTATCCAGGAAAATTTAAATATATAGAAGAAAGAGATTACTTTGATTATGTATATGATGGCGAAAGCTTAAGAACATTAAAGGGAAGAAAAAATCAAAAGAAAAGAAATCATTTAAACTATTTCTTAAAAGAATATGAAGGAAGATATGAATATAAAAAATTAGGGAAAAAAGAGTTTGATGATTGCATAGAGCTTTTAAGAGAATGGGCTAACAATAAGGAAGAACATGGAGATACAGATGATGGAATTGATGATGAATTTATAGGGATAAAAAAGATATTTGACAATTATGAAGTATTAGAAGAAGAAGTAAAAGTAGCTGGGGTATATATAGATAATAAGTTAGAGTCATTTACTATAGGTGAATATATAAATGACGATATGGCACTTATTCATATTGAAAAAGCTAACCCAGAAATTAGAGGATTATATCAGTATATAAATCAACAATTTTTAGTTCATGAATTTGAAAGTGTTGAGTTTGTAAATAGAGAAGAAGATTTAGGAATTGAAGGGCTTAGAAAAGCTAAGCTTTCATACCATCCATGTAAATTTGTAGAAAAGTATACAGTTATGGAGGCATAAAATGAATATAAGATATGCTAAGGGTGAAGATTTAGATAAATTAAAAGATATTTGGAATTATTGTTTTGGAGATGAAGAATCATTCGTCGAATATTATTTTAATAATAAGTACAAACCAGAAAATACTATAATTGTTGAAGAAGGTGATGATTTTAAATCATCACTTCAACTAAACCAATATGAAATAAAATTAAATGATAAAATTTATGATATATCTTATGTAGTAGGGGTATCTACATATCCGAATGCTAGAGGTAAAGGATATATGAAAGATATGATAGATTTTTCGCTAAATGAAATTTATAAAAAAGGACAAATAGTATCTTTACTTATGCCGATAGATTATAGATTATATAAAAAATATGGATATGAACATTGCTATGATCAGCTAGAGTATAAAATAAATATAGATGGGCTGAAGCAATTTAAGATAAATGGAGACTTTGAAAAGGTAAATGAAAATCATATAGATGAGATGATTTTCATTTATAATTATTTTTTATCAAAATCCAATGGCTATGTGGTTAGAGATAAATTTTATTATGAAAATTTATTTAAAGAAATAAAATGTGAAAATGGACACATATATAT
>NZ_JAKEDR010000001.1 GCF_023653455.1 Paraclostridium ghonii | reverse complement strand
CAAGTATATAAAATAATATAATTGTAAATATTACAAATATATATAAAGGAGGCTAAACTTATGATAAATGGTATTATTAAGCTATTTTACTCAGAAATAGTAAAATCAAAAATGAAAAGTATGCCTAGTAAAGAATATGATCTTAGAGCGGAATTTAAAGACATAAGCAATGTAGCTATGAAAATAGATGGCTTTTTTTTAATAGCATTTAAAGTATTAATCGCGTTGACTATAATAATAATAGCACTAAGCATTAATTTACTATTTGGGATAGGAAGTATATTAATTTTGTTAGCTTACAGTATGAATAAATTACATATAGCTAACCAAATAACAGATCAAGTGAAAGATGGAATGGAAAATATAAAAATTAACTTAGAATCTAGTAGCCAAAATGTAGTGACAGATAATATAAAACAAAAGATAAATGCATTAATTTGCTTATTATTTATAGGTATATTTTCTAACTTTAATTATGTAATCATAGGGTGTTTTATAATAGTTTTTATGTTTACTATAAAAGATATATATAGTAATATTAATAAATAGACTTTTATAAAGAGGGGAGAGAAAACACCTATATGAAGTACTACAATGAAAATGACAGGCTTAAGAGTGTAGTAGAAATATCAACCTTAGTAACTGATTCAGATAATTTCTTTGAAATAAAAGATAAAATAGTTGAAAAAATGTTAGAGGTAGTTCATCCAGCAAAAGCATGTGTAAATTTATTTTATAAAAATAATTATGACCATGCTTATTTAGTGTGTTCACAAACTCTAAATTATATATCTAAAGTATTTCCTATTGATAAGCCAATAGGAGTTAAAATAGATTTTAATCAATATCCTAAATATATTCATGAAGCTGTACAAGAACAAAAAATAGTTTATGTAGAGAATGTATTTTTAGATGAAAGAGCTATTGATGAAAGAGAATTAGCAATACAGGAGGGATATATAGGAAGAATTGTATTTCCACTTATAGTCCATGAAAAAGTAACTGGGTTTATGACTTGCTTTTTAACTGAAGATGACAAGGTAACAAATGATGATATGAATTTTATTTCATCGGTGGCATCATTAATAAGTTTATCAATAGAAATAACAAGTAAAAATAATGATATACAAAATCTAATACATAAACTAAGAGGTGCTATAGTATCTATAAATGATGCAACTAAAAAGCTATATTTAAACAAAGATATAAAAAGTTTTCTAGACCATTTAAGTAAACAGGCTTGTAATATAACTAAAAGCAGCGAATCAGTCATAGTAATAAATGGTGACGATATAAACGGTAAGAAAAGAGAATTATCAAGTTTTTATACTTTAGATAAAATAAAGCCAGATGTATATTATGAGTTAGACGAATTAATAGATAAAAAAACTGTAGGATCCTATTCTAACGAAATACACGATAATATGGGATTGCAAGGTGTTAAAACTTATATATATCATAAATTAATAAATAAAAATGATGTTGTTGGATATATAGCTTGTACCAATGCTAAAAACTATACAAAAGATGACTTGAATATATTAAGTATACTTGCTAAACAAGTAGCTGTTGCTATGCAATTGTATGAGTATAGTAAAAGTGAAGTAAAACATCAAGTTTTAGAAAATGAACTTAAGATTTTAAACCAACAGCAAAAGCTTATAATGAACAAGGGAAATAAAATTTTAGATAATAATAGAGAATTAAGATATTTTCATAAACCAGCAAAAGTAGTGGGCGGAGATTTCTATCATACTATAAAAAAAGATGATGGAACAGTTGTAACTATATTAGCAGATGTAATGGGACATGGTATTGTATCAAACTATGTGGTAGCAATGATAAAGGGTGCATTTAAAGTTTTAGCAAAACAATATGATAAACCTAGTGAAATAATGGAGAATATAAATCAATTTCTATTTGATGAGTTTGATAAAATGGGAGTTTTCACAACTTGTGTAATTGGGGTAATAAAAAGTAATGAAGATAAAATGATTGTATCTAATGCAGGGCATTACTACCCGATAGGTGTGGATAAAAATAACAAAGCTTCATTTATAAAATGTAGTAAAGGAATCCCTATAGGTATATTACAAGAAGTAGAATATTCTGACAAGGAAGTAGATATATCTAAATTTAAAACTGTTTCTTTATATACAGATGGTATATTAGAAATAAAAAACCATAATAAAGAAGAGTTTGGAGTTGAAAGATTAAAATCATTTTTAGAGGAAACTAGTTGTTTATATAAAGAAGATATTGTAACTGTTTTAAAATCTAAGTTATGGGAGTTTTCACAAAAAAGTGATTTTGAGGATGATATATTAATTGTTACTCTTAAAGATATATAAGGAGATTAATATGAGTGAGATTTTAATAATCAATGGAAGTCCAAGAAAAAATAAAAACTGTATGAGCATAATAAACTCAATAACAGAAAAATTGAATCAAAATAAAATAACTTACAAAGTTTTTAATATATATGATATGAATATAGAATACTGTACGGCTTGTGGATTTTGTGAAAAAAAAGGGTTTTGTAAATTTAAAGATGATATGACTCCTATGTATGATATGTTTGATAAATCCAAAGGAACCATAGTAGTTAGCCCTGTTCATTTTGACTGTATATCCGCTAAAGTTAAAACTGTTGTTGATAGGACACAAGCAATATATGCTAGCAAGTATATATTAAAAAAACCATCTATTGATAGAAATAAAAAAAGAGTTGGAATGTATATTGCTGTTGGTGGTAGTGAACCATATACATCACAGTTTAAAGGTGGACAGATAGTAATGGACTTTTTCTTTAAAAGTATAAATACTAAGTTATCATATAATCATTACATAAATAGTAGTGATAAATTATTTTTTAAAGCAAATGAAAGAGAAAAAGAAATTTTAAATATTAATATAAATAATTATGTAGAAGATATAAAAGAGCTTGGGTAACAACAAGCTTTTTTTATATCTTCTACAAGTGAAAGGAGACATTTATGCTTAGATATATAACTAGTGGAGAATCACACGGTAAATGTTTAACATCAATAATAGATGGAATTCCAGCTAATGTTAACTTAAATATGGATGAAATAAATCTAGAAATGAAAAAACGTCAATCTGGATATGGTCGAGGCGGACGTATGAAAATAGAAAGTGATAAAGTTGAATTATTAAGTGGAGTTAGAGGAAAAACTACAATTGGTGGTCCTATAGCTATACAAATAAAAAACAAGGATTATGGAAATTGGACTAAATATATGAATCCAACTGAGGATATTGATAGAGAAACTAGAAAAGTTGAACATGTAAGACCAGGTCATGCTGATTTAATAGGATCTTTAAAATATGATTTTGACGATGCTAGAAATGTTTTAGAAAGATCAAGTGCAAGAGAAACTGCTAGTAGAGTTGCGGTAGGATCAATATGTAAACAAGTCTTAAAAGTTTTTGATATAGACTTTGCATCACATGTTGTACAAATTGGAAATGCAAAAGTTGATGAAATATGCAATTTTGAATTTATAAAAAATAATTCTGATTTAAGTGAAGTTAGATGTGTTGATAAAAATGTAGAAAAATTAATGATATCAGAAATTGATAAAGCTAAAAGTGAAAAAGATACATTAGGTGGAGTTATAGAGGTAAGAATCAAAAACGTACCTCCTGGATTAGGTTCATATGTACACTATGATAAAAAAATAGATGCACATATAGCTATGAATGTAATGAGTATTCAAGCTATAAAGGGAGTAGAAATAGGAATAGGATTTAATGTTGCAAATAATAGTGGTTCAGATGTTATGGATGAAATTTTTTATGATAAGGAAAAAGGAATATATAGAAATACTAATAGATTAGGTGGTATAGAAGGTGGAATGACTAATGGAGATGAAATAATAATAAGATGTGCAATGAAACCTATACCTACATTGTATAAGCCTTTAAACTCTATAAATATGAAAACTTTAGAAAACTTTAAAGCAAGTGTAGAAAGATCAGATACTTGTGCTGTTCCAGCATGTAGTATTGTATGTGAAAATGTAGTAGCATTTGTAATTTTACAATTCTTTTTAGAAAAGTTTGGTATGGATAACATTGAAGATATAAATAAAAGTTATACTTCATATATGGATAGGTTAGGTGATAGAGGATGGAAAAATGTATAAAAATTGAATATGATTATAATAGTTTTGGATTAAATAATAAATATGATAAAATTCTTATAATAGCGGATGAAAATGTATATAAATATCAATTTGAAGATTTTAGAAATAATTTAAAATATGAAAATGTAGAAGTATTTATAGTTAGTAGTGGTGAAAATTCAAAGTCTTTAAATGTTTATGAAAAAATAATTAAATTTTGTATAGAGGTAGGCATAACTAGAAAATCAGTACTAATAGCACTAGGTGGAGGTGTTGTAGGTGATTTAACTGGATTTGTAGCATCTACATATATGAGAGGAATTGACTTAATCCAAGTACCTACAACATTACTATCTCAAGTTGACTCATCTGTTGGGGGTAAAACGGGTATAAATATAGGTAATATAAAAAATATAGTAGGAACATTTTATCAGCCTAAACTTACATATATAAACGTTAATTCATTAAAGACTTTAGGAGAAAGTGAGTATTTAAGTGGATTAGCAGAGGCTTTAAAATACTCATTTATATATGATTATGAATTTTTAAACTATATAGTTGATAATAGTAAAGGGATATTATCTAGAAATGAAGATGTATTATCTTATATTATAAAAAAATGTACAGATATAAAGTGGGAAGTAGTAAGTAAAGATGAAAAAGAAAATGGGCTTAGAAAAATATTAAACTTAGGGCATACATTTGGACATGGTATAGAAAAACTTTGTGGATTAAGCCATGGATTTGCAGTTAACATAGGGACTAATATGGCATTTAATTTAGCGCTAGATAAAGGGTTTATAGATAATGAGTATTATCAAAAGTTCATATATGTATCTAATTTATTAAACATACCTATTTCATTTAAATATGAAAGTCCAGAGGAAATACTTAATCTTATGAAAAGTGATAAAAAAAATAGCTTTGGAAATATAAATTTAGTAATCCCTGTAGGAAGAGGCAAGGTAGAAGTTTTTGATAATATTAAAGATAATGAAATTTTAAATGTAATAAAGAGGTGTACTAATGCTTAAAGGAACAGTAGAATTGATTGGAGATAAGTCAATATCCCATAGGGCTATAATGTTTTCATCTATAGCAAAAGGAACTACAAGAATAAATAATTTTTTAATGGGGCAAGATTGTTTAAGTACAGTTGATTGTTTTAGAAAAATGGGTGTGAATATATCTATAAATGATAGGGAAGTTATTGTAAATGGAGTTGGTCTTAGAGGATTAAAAAAACCTAAGGATATCTTAAATGTTGGAAATTCAGGAACTACAATAAGACTTATGATGGGAATACTTGCAGGTAATGAATTTGAGTCTACAATAATAGGTGATAAATCCATAGGTAAAAGACCTATGAAAAGAGTAACAGACCCATTAAGATTGATGGGGTGTAACATAAAAGGAAAAGATGATGCTAATTTTACGCCTATAACTATACAGGGAGGTAATCTAAATAAAATAGAATACAACATGCCTGTAGCGTCTGCCCAAGTAAAATCATCTATAATTTTAGCATCTTTATATGCTAGTGGTAAAAGTACTATAATTGAAAAATCTAAAAGTAGAAATCATACTGAGATAATGTTAAATTCTTTTGGAGCTGATATAAAATCTAACGACCTTAAAATAGATGTAAATCCTGTAAAAGATCTTTTCTCCGTAGGAAACATAAATGTAGCAGGTGATATTTCATCAGCAGCATTTATAATTGTAGGTGCTAGTATAATGAAAGGTTCAGAAGTTTTTATTAAAAATGTTGGATTAAATGAAACTCGAACAGGAATAATAGATGTATTAAAAGCTATGAATGGAAATTTTGAGATTATAGATAAAAGATTAGAAGGTGGAGAGATAGTAGGAGATTTAGTTGTTAGATATAGTGAGAGCTTAGTCAGTACAACTATAGATTCAAGCTTAATACCTAGGCTAATAGATGAAATTCCAGTAATTGCTATTTTAGCAACTCAAGCTCAAGGTACAACTATAATAAAAGATGCAAAAGAACTTAAAGTTAAAGAAAGCAATAGGATTAAAGCTGTTGTTGATAATTTAAAAAACATGGGAGCCGACATAGAAGAATTAGAAGATGGAATGGTGATAAAAGGTAAAACTATCCTGAAAGGATCTTATATAAAAACATTTAATGATCATAGAATAGCTATGGCTTTTTCAGTGGCTTCGCTTATTTCACAAGGCAAAGTAACATTAGATAACACAACTTGTATAGATATATCATTTCCAGGATATTTTGACTTAATAAATAATTTATTAAAGTAAAATTAGAATAAAATTTGATTTTATTAAGAATATTATGTATAATTGTATTGCAATATTTTAAAAAATTTAGGAGGACTTTATAAATGAAATTACCAATAGCATTATCAAATAAACACGTTCATTTAAGTCAAGATGATATAGAAACATTATTTGGAGCGGGTCATCAATTAGTAGAATTCAAGCCATTAAGCCAACCAGGACAATATGCTTGTGAAGAGAAAGTAGACTTAGTAGGACCTAAAGGAACTATAAAAGGAGTTAGAGTTTTAGGACCAGCTAGACCTAACACACAAGTTGAAATATCTTTAGCAGACGGATTTACTTTAGGTGTTAAGGCTCCAATAAAAGAATCGGGAGATGTAGAAGGAACTCCAGGAGTTAAATTAGTTGGACCAGCAGGTGAAGTAGAATTAACAGAAGGTGTTATAGTTGCATCAAGACATATACACATGAGTTTAGATGATGCAGCTAAATTTGGAGTAAAAGACAAGCAAATAGTTAAAGTTAAAACTTTCGGACCTAGAGCTATAGTATTTGAAAATGTATTAGTAAGAGCTAATGCTAACTTTGCTTTAGAAATGCATGTTGATGTTGAAGAAGGAAATGCAGCAGCTGTTAGAAACGGTGATATGGTAGAATTAATAGCTGAATAATATAAATAAAAAAAGTATGTGATTTTCACATGCTTTTTTTTATTCACAACTTAGAAACTTGAGCAACGTAACTTCTACTTAAGTTCGTTGGCTATGTAAAGTGATTTGAAGATATAGTCGCTCAAGAGTATTTTTTTATTTATAAAATTTATATTGAGTAATAATCTAACTAAAATATAGATTTTATAAATTTAAATTAATTAAAATATTGTTATATAAAAAATTATTTTTCTAAGTTTAAGCTATCTAGATTATTGTTTTGAAGATAATCTATTCCATAACTATACATACTTTCTAAAACAGGCATAAGTTTTTCTCCACACTCTGTAAGTCCATACTCTACCTTTGGAGGAACTACAGGGTATACTTTTCTGTATATCAAGTTATGAGATTCCAAGCTTCTTAACTGCTGAGTTAACATTTTTTGTGTAACATCAGGAAGTTTTCGTCTTAAATCGCTAAACCTAAGCGGAGTAGGCATTAAATACCAAAGAATCAATATTTTCCATTTTCCTGAAAGAATTTTATGTACCAAATTTATTGGACACATTTCATATTTATTACATCTTTCGTTCATATGACATTTAGAATGATCTTGCACCTCTAGCTGAATTTTCATAATAACCACCTTGAATTTTAATAGTATACTTTTGGGTACTATAAAACAAAAAAGTACCTACTTGTTATAAAAAAGCTTAATTGATACTATTATATCATGAATTTCACAAGCTATCTATTAGTTGATACCTTTAAAATTTTTAATAAAAATATAATACTCTGTAAATTATAATAACTAATGAATATATGCAAAAAATGTATATGTTTGCTATAATAAAGTAGTATTATAAAATAAAAAGGAGACATATTTATGGATAATAATATAGCAAAAATTATTGATCATACTATTTTAAAGGCTTTTGCAACAGAAAATGATGTAAAGCAAATATGTAAGGAAGCAAAAGAATACAATTTCTTTTCAGTATGTATAAATCCAGCAAATATAGAGCTTGCAAAAAAAGAGTTAGAAGGTTCTAATGTAAAGGTATGTACTGTTATAGGATTTCCTTTAGGAGCAAATACGTCAGAAGTAAAGGGTTTTGAAACTAAAGATTCTATTAACAAAGGTGCAGATGAAGTTGATATGGTTATAAACATAGGAGCATTAAAAGATAAAAAATATGACTATGTGCTAAATGATATAAAGGCGGTTGTAGATGCTGCTAATAAAAAAGCTTTAGTGAAAGTAATAATAGAAACATGTTATTTGAATGATGAAGAAAAGAAAATAGCTTGTGAATTATCAGTTAAAGCTGGAGCTGATTATGTAAAAACATCAACAGGTTTTGGAACTGGGGGGTCAACTCCAAAAGATATAAAACTTATGAGAGATATTGTCGGACCTAGTATAGGTGTAAAAGCTTCAGGTGGAGTAAGAAATCAAAATGATGCAAAAGCTGTAATGGAAGCTGGATGTTCAAGAATAGGAGCAAGTGCATCTATTGCAATTGCTAAAGGTGAGGATTCTGAAACACAAGGATATTAAAAAACGCATAAAATTGTTTGAAGTATACAAAATGGGGTATATATGTAATATTGACTTTAAAGGTATACAAAAAACAAAATTATATATTGAAATAGAAGGAATTTGTAAGTTAATGTAGAATTATTAACTTGAAAGGCTTAAACTATTCAAATATTTACTCAATATAGAATATCAATGACTATTTTGGGAGGAATGTACAAGGAGGATACATACTATGGCAAAAATTATGAAAACAGTAGATGGTAACACTGCTGCTGCTCATGTTGCATATGCATTTACAGATGTAGCTGCAATATATCCAATAACTCCATCATCTACGATGGCTGAAGTTGTTGACGAATGGGCTGCACAAGGAAGAAAAAACGTATTTGGACAAAAGGTTAGTGTTGTAGAAATGCAATCAGAAGCAGGGGCTGCAGGAGCATTCCACGGTTCATTACAAGCTGGTGCATTAACAACAACATTCACTGCATCACAAGGTTTATTACTTATGATACCAAATATGTATAAAGTAGCTGGGGAGTTATTACCTGGAGTATTCCATGTAAGTGCTCGTGCGCTAGCATCTCAAGCTTTATCAATATTCGGTGACCACCAAGACGTTATGTCAGCAAGACAAACAGGATGCGTATTATTAGCTTCTGGATCTGTTCAAGAGGTTGCTGATATAGCACCAGTTGCACATTTAGCTGCAATAGAAGGTAGATTACCATTTATACATTTCTTTGATGGATTCAGAACATCTCATGAAATACAAAAAGTTGAATTATTAGAAAATGAAGATTATGCTAAATTATTAAATATGGAAGCTGTTCAAGAGTTCAGAAATAGATCTTTATCACCAAATCACCCTGTAACTCGTGGTACAGCACAAAACCCTGATATATACTTCCAAACAAGAGAAGCTTCAAATAAATATTACAATGACATAGTTGGAATAGTTGAAAAATATATGAACCAAATTTCTGAGTTAACAGGAAGAAAACATGGATTATTTGATTACTATGGAGCAGAAGATGCTAAGTACGTAATAGTAGCTATGGGATCTGTAACAGAAGCTATAGAAGAAACAATAGATGCATTAAATGCACAAGGTGAAAAATACGGTTTAGTTAAAGTACATCTATACAGACCATTCTCAATGCAACATTTTGTAGATGCTATGCCATCAACAGTTGAGAGAATATGTGTACTAGATAGAACTAAAGAGCCAGGAGCAACTGGAGAACCATTATACTTAGACGTTAAATCAATATATTATGGAAAAGAAAATGCTCCTATGGTAATAGGTGGAAGATATGGATTAGGATCAAAAGATACTGTTCCTACTCATATAAAAACAGTTTACGATAACTTAAAATTAGAAAATCCTAAAGATCAATTTACATTAGGTATAGTTGATGATGTTACTAACACTTCTTTAGAATTATCTGATGAATTAAAAATAGCTCAAAAAGGAACTGTAAGATGTAAGTTCTGGGGATTAGGATCAGATGGTACAGTTGGAGCTAATAAACAAGCTATAAAAATAATAGGAGATAACACTGAGAAGTATGCTCAAGCTTACTTTGCATATGACTCTAAAAAATCTGGTGGTATAACAATGTCTCACTTAAGATTTGGAGATGCTCCTATAAGATCAACTTACTTAATAGATGAAGCTGATTACATTGCTTGTCACAATCAATCTTATGTATATCAATACGATCTATTAAAAGGATTAAAGAAAGGTGGAATATTCGTTCTTAACACTATATGGAATGAAGATGAGTTAAACGAAAATTTACCTGCAGCTATGAAAAATTACATGGCTAAAAATGATATCCAATTCTATACAGTAAATGCTACTAAGTTAGGTCAAGAAATAGGGCTTGGAAATAGAATAAATATGATAATGCAATCTGCATTCTTCAAATTAACACAAATAATACCAGAGTCTGATGCTGTAGATTACTTAAAAGGTTCTATAAAGAAAGCTTACGGTAAAAAAGGTGAAAAAATAGTTAATATGAACTACCAAGCTGTTGATGGAGGTATGAATGCTTTAGTTAAAGTTAATATACCATCTAACTGGGCAGATGCTAAAGATGATGCTAAAGACGAATCAAATGAACCAGCTTTCGTAAAAGATATATTAAGACCAATGAATGCACAAGAAGGAGATAACTTACCTGTAAGTACATTCAATGGAATAGAAGATGGTACATTCCCAGCTGGCCTTGCTGCATATGAAAAAAGAGGTATAGCAGTAAACGTTCCTGAGTGGATAGTTGATAACTGTATACAATGTAACCAATGTGCTTACATATGCCCTCATGCATGTATAAGACCAGTATTAGTTAATGAAGAAGAAATGAAAAATGCTCCAGAAAAATTCAATACTAAGAAAGCAATAGGTAAAGGATTTGAAGGATTACAATACAGAATTCAAGTAAGTCCAATGGACTGTACTGGATGTGGAAACTGTGCTGATGTATGTCCAGCTAAAGAAAAAGCTTTAGTTATGGAACCTCTTGATACTCAAGATGTTGAAGTTGAAAACTGGGCATTCGCAGTTGATACTAAGAAAGTAGCTCCAAAAGGAGATATAATGGCTCCAACAACAGTTAAAGGAAGTCAATTTAGACAACCACTTATGGAATTCTCAGGAGCTTGTGCTGGATGTGGAGAAACTCCATACATCAAGTTAGTAACTCAATTATTCGGAGATAGAATGATGATATCAAATGCTACTGGATGTTCTTCTATATGGGGAGGATCAGCTCCATCAACTCCATACACTGTAAACCATGAAGGTAAAGGTCCATCTTGGGCAAACTCATTATTCGAGGATAATGCAGAGTACGGATATGGTATGTACTTAGGTGTTAAACAAATGAGAGCTAAAATATCAGAAACTATGGAACAGTTAATATCTATGGATATATGTGATGAAGCAAGAGCAGCATTCGCTAACTGGTTAGAAGCTAAAGAAGATAGCGAAGCATCTGTTAAAGCAAGTGAAAAAGTACTTGAAATATTAGCAAATGCTCATAATATAGAAAATACTGAAATAAAAGCATTAGTAGCTGAAATAGAATCTAGAAAAGATTACTTAGTTAAGAGATCTCAATGGATACTAGGAGGAGATGGATGGGCTTATGACATCGGTTACGGTGGATTAGATCATGTTCTTGCTTCTGGTGAAAATGTAAATGTATTAGTATTCGATACAGAAATATACTCAAATACTGGAGGTCAAGCTTCTAAATCAACTCCAGTTGCAGCGATGGCTAAGTTCGCAGCAGCAGGTAAGAGATCTAAGAAGAAAGATTTAGGTATGATGGCTATGTCTTACGGAAACGTATATGTAGCACAAGTTGGTATGGGTGCAGATAAGAATCAATTAATGAAAGCTGTACTAGAAGCTGAAAAATATGATGGACCATCATTAATAATAGCTTACTCACCATGTATATCTCATGGATTAAAAGAAGGTATGGGAAGAGCTCAAGCTAACATAGAGCAAGCTGTTAAGTGTGGATACTGGCATTTATACAGATTCAATCCAACTTTAAAAGCTGAAGGTAAGAATCCATTTACATTAGATTCTAAAGAACCAACTGAAAGCTTCAAAGACTTCTTATTGAAACAAGTAAGATATGCTGCTATAGCTAAACAATTCCCAGATATAGCTGATGAGTTATTTGACATGGCAGAAGAAAATGCAAAAGATAGATATGAAAGTTACAAAAGATTAGCTCAATAAAACTAATCTAAGATATAAATAGAGAGGATTTTATCCTCTCTATTTTATTTTGCATTTTTTGCAATGAAAATAGCATGCTAGGCAATTTATATTTTTATAGTATTGTTATATAATAATATAGGTATAAATTTTTTTATTAAAGAAATATAGTGTAAGGAAGGTTAAATTTATGTTACTAAAAGAAGTAATAAAAGGCTTAGATGTTTTAAATACTAAAGGTAATTTAGATATTGAGATAGATAACATACAGTATGATTCTAGAAAAGTAGGGAAAAATGATTTATTTATATGTGTAAAAGGATTTACAGTTGATGGTCATAATTTCATAGATATGGCAATAGAAAAAGGAGCTAAAGCATTTTTAGTTCAAGAAGATATACAAAGAGATGGGATAACTTTTATAAAAGTTAAAAATACTAGAGAAGATATGGCTAAAGTTGCTGATAATTTCTATAACCATCCAAGTCAAAGATTTGATGTTGTAGGAGTTACTGGTACTAACGGCAAGACTAGCATAACTACATTTTTAAATGAGATATTAACATCAGAGGATAATAAAGTCGGATTAATAGGTACTATAAAAATATCCGATGGAGATAAGGAAATAGAGTCAAATTCAACAACTCCAGAAAGTAGAGACTTACAAGATTACTTCAACCAAATGATAAATAATGGATGTAAGTATTGTGCTATGGAAGTTTCATCTCATGCATTAGCACTAAATAGAGTAGCTCAAACTAAATACAAAGTAGGTGTATTTACAAATCTAACTCCAGATCACTTAGATTTTCATAAAGATTTAGAAGACTATAGAAATGCTAAAGAAAAATTATTCTATATGACAACTAATGCAAATGTTATAAATATAGATGATGAAGGCGGAAAAATTATATACAACAATATAAAGAACTTAGATACTAAATGCTATACTTATGCAATAGATCATGAAGCTGATTTTATGGCTAAAGATATAAAAATAGAAGCTAGAGGAGTTTCATATAGACTTATAACTCCGACTTATGAGGAAGATGTATTTGTTCCAGTACCTGGTAAATTCACAGTTTATAATACACTAGCAGTTATAGCAACATGTTATGCTCTTGAAATTCCTAAAGATATAGTTTTAAATGGATTAAAAAATACAGGTGGAGTAGCAGGAAGATTTGAAGCTATATCTAATGAAACTGGAATAAGTGTTATAGTAGACTACGCTCATACTCCAGATGCATTAGAAAATGTTATAAAAACAGCGAGAGAGTTTGCGAAAAATAGGATAATAACTGTATTTGGGTGTGGAGGAGATAGAGATAAAGTTAAGAGACCTTTAATGGGAGAAGCAGCTCAAAATCTTTCAGATATATGTATAGTAACATCTGATAATCCAAGAACAGAAGATCCACAACTTATAATAAAAGATATACTAGAGGGATTAGATAAATCTAAAGAAAATTATAAAGTTGTAATAGATAGAAAAGAAGCTATAAAAGAAGCTATAGAAATGGCACAAAAAGACGATGTAATATTAATTGCTGGTAAAGGTCATGAAAATTACCAAGTGATAGGTAAAGTTAAACATCACTTTGATGATAAAGAAATAGCTAATGAATTTTTACAAAATAAATAATTAAAAAGGTTTTAGGATAGGCCGCTCGATTGAATGTATAAGTTTTGCTCCTAAAGCAAGCTTTAAAAGTCGCTAAAACTTATACATTCAATCTTCGCTAATCTATTTTAAAACTTTACTTTATATTTGACTACACAGTCAAAAGTATCTCATACTTAAGAAGCCTGAAGAAAATCTGTTTTTTCTCAGGCTTTTTATGTTTTTTTATATTTAATTTTGGGTAAAGGATTACTTCATTTTTTTAGTAACGATTAATTTTAGGTATAGGCAAATGCCAATAAGTGAGTTGAAAGAATGCTATAATAAAAATAAGTATGCAATTGTACTAAAGTATAGATGAAAACATGAACTTGGAGGTGCTGAAATGAATTTTAGATTAGCTAATATTTATGATTTACCCAAGCTCAAAGTTGTATATGGAAAAATAATTGACAACATGAATAAAAACAACATACAGATTTGGGACGATATCTACCCCTATGAGTTTTTTGCTGATGATATTGAAAATAACTGCCTATATTTACTGGTAGAGGAGAATGATGATATAGTTGCATCATTTGTATTAAGTAAATCAAATAGTGAAGAAGGTCATGTTAAATGGGAAAATATACATACCAGGGCATTATATCTAGACCGATTTGGGGTTAATGTTGATTATTTAAATCGAGGAATTGGTAGCATAATGATTAAGCATGCTATTGAACTAACTAAACAAAAGGGTTGTAAATACCTAAGATTATTTGTTGTAGATATAAATAAACCAGCAATAAATTTATATTTAAAGAATGGATTTAATAAAGTTGATGGAATCTATAAAGAAAGAATTGACGATTTTGTATTATCTGAGTATGGATTTGAAATAGAAGTATAAAGGAACAATTTTAATATAAGCAAATTAAAAAGTAAGAAAACATCAATATGACCCTACTTTTTTATAGCTAAAATAGTCTACAAAATTAACATTTTATTTTCATGAAAAAATAAATAAACTTATAGACAAGCTAGTATTAAAATCTCAAATAAAGAAGTTTTTAAATGAACCTTCAAGTGAATAACAAAGAGTTTCAATAAATAGAGTTTTATGAAAAATAAACATCTAGTTATTGAAAGTTATATAAAAAAATGTATCGATAAAATAAATATCGATACATTTTTTGCTATACGTTAAATCTGAATAATATAACATCTCCATCTTTAACTATATATTCTTTACCTTCAAGTCTAACTAACCCTTTATCTTTAGCAGCTGTCATTGTTCCTAAATTAACTAAATCATCAAATGCTATAGTTTCCGCTCTTATGAACCCTCTCTCTATATCAGAGTGTATCTTACCACCAGCTTGAGGAGCCTTAGTTCCAACTTTTATAGTCCAAGCTCTAACCTCTTGAGGTCCAGCAGTTAAGTAAGACATAAGTCCAAGTAAAGCATATGAAGATTTTATAAGTTTATCAAGTCCAGATTGCTCAAGACCTAAAGTTTCTAAGAACTCTTTCTTTTCTTCTTCAGTATCAAGTTCAGCTATTTCAGCTTCTATTTGAGCACATACAACAACAACTTCAGCACTTTCAGTTGCAGCGAATTCTCTAACTCTACTTACATACTCGTTATTTTGACCTTCATCAGCTAAATCGTCTTCACTTACGTTAGTAGCGTATATTACTGGCTTAGAAGTAAGTAGATTTAATGAGTTAACAAATATTTGTTGATCTTCAGTAAATTCCATAGTTCTAACACAGTTGCTATCTTCTAAAGTAGCCATTATTTCTTTTAAAAATTCAAGTTCAGAAGCTAAAGTTTTATCTGCTTTAGCAGCTTTTTGAGTTTTTTGTATTCTTCTTTCTAATATCTCTATATCAGAGAATATTAACTCTAAGTTTATAGTTTCTATATCTCTTAAAGGATCTACAGAACCATCAACATGTACAACGTTAGGATCTTCGAAGCATCTAACAACATGTACTATTGCATCTACTTCTCTTATATGAGATAAGAATTTATTTCCAAGCCCTTCACCTTTAGAAGCACCTCTAACTAAACCAGCTATATCACAAAACTCTATAGCAGTAGGTACAACTTTTTTAGAGTCATATAATTCTCTTAATTTTTCTAATCTTTCGTCTGGAACAGCCACAACACCTACGTTTGGCTCTATTGTACAGAAAGGGTAGTTAGCAGATTCTGCACCTGCTTGAGTTATCGCATTAAATAGTGTACTTTTACCTACATTTGGTAAACCAACTATACCTAATTTCATAGTGTATCTTCCTCTCTTCTTAAGTCTTATATTTATTTTAATTTAGACATACATTCTAATTATACATCATATATATTAGTGATGCAAATTATACTTTTAATGGAGTTGATTCAATGGTTATGCCGATTTGTTTAGGTATTTTATTTGGATTAAGTATTATATTTGATGGGTATATGGAAAATATATTTATTATAGTTACTACCATAGCCTTATATACATATTTTATCTATTATGAAAAAAATTATAAAAGCTTATTTATTGGATTCTTACTATCGTTTTTTATAATAAATATATCTATTATGGTTTTTATAAAAGACGATATAAAAGTTGAATCTATAGAACATGGGGATATTCAAGATGAGACCTTAGTAATGCTTGTATATGATGGAGAATCAAAAAAATACAATTTAAGGGAACGTGCAAATGAAATATATTTTGATCAAGGGTATAAATCATATTTGACGAGTATGTATAATTTACATAAATATAAAGGATATTATGATAGTTTAGGTACTAGTGAATTCAAGGATACAGCCCATAAAGTTTCATCAGGATTAAGATCTAAGCTAGGGCCTAAATATAAAGTAGTTGATGCATACATGTACACAAAACCATATTTTGAAAATATGGTACAAGAAGTTGTAGAGTTAGGTTATAAAAATATAATAATATGTCCGATGTTTATAACACAAGGAAAAGATTTTGAGTTATTTAATAAAAGATTAGATAGTATGGAACTTAATAAGTATGGCGTAAATGTCAAACTTACGGATGTTTTTTATAAATCCGATAATTTAGCTAAATCATATACAAATGAAATTTTAGGAAATATAAAAAATGAAGATGTAGATTCGGGGGTACTTCTAATAGGATTAGCAGATGAAAATAATTTAGAACAAGATATAATTTTTAGAGAAAAAATAAAAAATTACATAGAAAAAGAGAAAAATACAAAAATTCAAATAAAATTACCACTTTTAGAAAATAATAAAGACGATATAATAAAATCAGGAGAACAACTTTTAGAATTTGGAGTAGATGTATTGCATGTAGTTATTCCTACGTGTACAATCGATAACATGTATAATAAAAATTTAGTTGAAAGTATACTAAAAGAACTTGATACCTCAGAAGTTAGATTTCATTATATAGAACCGAAGGATAAAGTTAAGATACTCATTGATGAAATGTATACTCAAATACAGTTAATAGAAAAATAGGAGGATTATATGGAGAATATAAAAAAAATTAATTTAGATGCAAATATAAATTTGACTTTAATACAATCTAAAAAATTTAAAACAAATTTAGTTAGCGTATATATACAAAGGGTGCTAGATAAAAATGAGACTACAAAAAATGCACTAATTCCAAACATGATAACAAATGCAAGTAATAAATATCAAACATTAAAAGAAATATCTAATAAACTAGAAGATTTATATGGAGCTTCTATATTAGCAGATGTAAGTAAAAGAGGTGAAAGACAGGTTCTTAATATAAAATTGGTAACAACTAATGAACAATATTTAGATGAACCTGTATTTACAGATTCAATAGAGTTTTTAAATGAAATAATAAACAATCCACTTATAGAAGGTGGAGGGTTTAAAGAAGAATATTTAAAATTAGAAAAACAAAATCTAGCAGAGAGAATAAAGGCAAAAATAAATGATAAAGGTAGATATTCACTGGAAAGATGTTTTGAAGAAATGTGCAAGGATGAAAAATTTAGTATAAGTGAATATGGATATATAGAAAAAATAGATGAAATAAATGGAAAAGAATTATATAACCATTATAAAAATATTTTAAAAACATCGCCTATTGATATTGTTATAGAAGGTGAATTTGATGAAGATAAAGTTATAGACATTATAAATAATAAGTTTAAATTTGAAAGGGAAAAAGTTATAGAAATACCTAGAGAAGGATATAAAAAGAATGTTAAATCTGTAAAAAATATAGTAGACAAAATGGATATAACTCAAGGTAAGTTAGTAATGGGATATAGAACAAATACGGATTTTGCAGATGTAAAAAGATATTATCCTTTAGTTGTAGGATGTAATATTTTAGGTGGGGGACCACATTCTAAGATGTTTATAAACATTAGAGAAAAAGAAAGTTTATGCTATTATATATATTCATCTTTAGAAAAATATAAAGGTATATTATTTATATCATCTGGAATAGAAACTCAAAATTATGAAAAAACAACAGATTTAGTAAGACAGCAAATAGAAAGCATTATAAAAGGAGAAATAAGTGATGAAGAACTTGAAAATAGTAAAATATCACTTATAAGTTCAATGAGGTCATTGACAGATAGTATAGGTGGGTTATCAGATTTTAAATTCTCTCAAGATATAAGTAAAACAAATTTAAGTATAGATGATATTATAAACTATGTAGAACAAGTAACTAAAGAAGAGATAGTTAGTGCATTTAAAAATTTACAACTAGATACTATTTATTTCTTAAGAAATTAGGAGGAGTGTATGGAAAAGATATTTAATGATACATTAAAAGAAGAGCTTTATTATGAAAAATTAGAAAATGGTCTTGATATATATTTTATGCCTAAAAAAGGGTTTATGAAAAAATTTGCCGTATTAGCTACTAACTATGGATCTAATGATTTAGAATTTATACCGATAAATGAAAATGAAAAATTTAGAGTAAACGAAGGAATAGCACACTTTTTAGAGCATAAAATGTTTGAACAACCCGATGGAGGCAATGCTTTTGATAAATTCTCTAAATTAGGAGCTAGTGCAAATGCTTATACAAATTTCACTATGACTGCATATTTATTTTCGTGTACAGATAACTTTTATGAAAGTTTAGAACATCTTATAGACTATGTACAAACTCCACATTTTACAGATGAAAATGTAGAAAAAGAAAAAGGCATAATAGAGCAAGAAATAAAAATGTACGATGATGACCCAGATTGGAATGTATATTTTAATTGTTTAAGAGCTATGTATAAAAATTATCCGGTAAATGTTGATATAGCAGGAACTGTGGAAAGTATATATAAAATTACAAAAGATGAACTTTATAAATGTTATAATACATTTTATAACCCGGGAAATATGGCTTTATTTGTTGTAGGTGATGTCGAAGCTGATAAGGTAATGGAAATTGCTAAAAAAAGTAATCATAGTGATATAGAAAAGTTAGAAAATACAATAGAAAGATTTTATCCACAAGAACCTAGAGAAATAAATAAAAAAGAAATAGTTGCTAATTTCCCTATATCAATGCCGATGTTTAATATAGGCTTTAAAGATGACAATGTAGGTATTAAAGGAAAAGAACTACTTCGAAAAGAAGTTGTTACAGAAATACTTTTAGACATGGTATTTAAAAGAGGTAGTGAAATATTTGATGAATTATATATGGGTGGATTAATAAATGATAATTTTGGATGTGGATTTACATCTCAAATTGATTATGGATATACTTTAATAGGTGGAGAATCTGAAAATCCTATAAAAGTAAAAGATGTAATATTAAAGCATATATACAAATACCAAAAAGAAGGTTTATGTGAAGAGGATTTCAATAGAGTGAAGAAGAAAAAAATGGGACAGTTTATAAAATATTTTGACTCAGTAAACTTTATAGCAAATAACTTTATAGCATATAAATTTAAAGATATTAATCTATTAGATTATATGGAAGTTATAAAAAATGTTGAATTTAAAGAAATAGAAGAAAGACTGAAAAATCATTTAAAAGAAGAGTATTGTGTAATTTCAATAGTGGAACCTAAATAGATTAAAAGTGCTAATTTTAGCACTTTTTTACTTGCTAATAAATTATATAAAGAAAATTGATGGTTTATGGGTAATATGGTATCATTTAGTTTATAAAAAGGAGGGAAAGCTAAATGATCGATATTCATTGTCATATATTGCCACAAGTTGATGATGGTTCAAAAAGCCTAGAAGAATCAATAGAAATGGCAAAAATAGCACAAAGTGAAGGTATTAAGAAAATAATAAACACATCTCACTATCATCCGGATTTTAAGTATAAAAGTGGGGAAGAGTTAAAAAAGATAGTTAAAGATTTTAATGAGAAATTAAAAATGGAAAATATAGATATTGAAGTTTTATTGGGAAATGAACTTTATTTTACAGATGATTTGCTATGTAATTTTGAAGAATTAGAATTCTATAGTTTAAATAATAGCAAATATATACTAGTGGAATTTTCTCCTAACAATTTTCCGAAAAATTTGGTAGATATAGTTTATGAATTAAAGTTAAAAAATTATGTTCCTATACTAGCTCATGTAGAAAGGTATTCTAAAGTACAGGAAAATCCCAATATAATATATGATTGTATAAATGAAGGGGCTTTAATTCAAATAAATGGATCAAGTGTAATTGGAAAAAATGGCAAAGAGGCAGAAAAGATTAGTAAGATTTTTTTAGAAAATAATATGGTTCATTTTATAGGCACAGATGCACATAGTAGTACAAAAAGAAGACCTTTAATTAAAGACGTGTATGAATATATAAGTAAAGAATATGGACAAGAGAAAGCTAAAAAGATATTTAAAGAAAATCAACAATATATTTTAGAAAATAAAGATATAGACCTTTCAGATCCTATAAAGTACATAGAAAGGCAAGGTTTATTTAAAAGATTATTTAAAAGGTAGGGATTAGCTTATGGATAGAGTTGCATTTACTATATTTGGAATAGATGTGATGTGGTATGGAATACTTATGTCAACAGGTATGATTTTAGGAACACTAATAGCTTTAAAAGAAGCTGAAAGAGTTGGAATTAAAGAAGACGATATATTAGATTTAGCAATAATTGCTATTCCTGTTGGATTAATAAGTGCAAGGTTGTATTATGTAATGTTTAACTGGAAAGATTATTATAATAATCCATCTCAAATATTTAACTTTAGAGGTGGAGGAATGGCAATACATGGTGCATTAATAGGTGGAATATTAGCTGGATATATATTTTCCAGATATAAAAAGATTAACTTTTTTAAATTAGCAGATACTGTAATAATTGGAATGCCTTTAGCTCAAGCAATAGGAAGATGGGGTAACTTTATAAATAAAGAAGCTCATGGTGGGCCAACTGACTTACCTTGGGGAATAATGGTAGATGGAGTAAAGGTTCATCCTACCTTTTTATATGAGTCTATATGGAATTTAGGAGTATTTATATTCTTATGGATGTTTAGAAAAAAGAAATCTTATGAGGGTCAAATTATAGTTTTATATGTTATACTATACTCTTTAGGAAGATTTTTTATAGAAGGACTTAGAACTGATAGTCTTATGATTGGGCCTCTTAGAATGGCTCAAGTAATAAGTTTAGCAGGGGTAATAGGTGGAATAATAGTTCACCTATATTTATCAAAGAAAAATAAACAAGAAATAGATGATACTAAGGAGCGATAAAATATGGAATTTCATCACGTATCAGTACTTTTAGATGAGTGTATTGATAATTTAAACATAAAACCTGATGGAGTGTATGTAGACTGTACAATGGGTGGTGCAGGACACTCTAAAGAAATAGTAAAAAGATTATCTAAAGATGGACTTTTTATAGGGTTTGATCAAGATATAAACGCAATAAATACAGCAAAAGAAAGATTAAGTGAATATAGTGATAGAGTTAAATTTGTTCATAGTAATTTTCAAAATTTAAAAAGCGAATTAGAAAAAATAGGTATATATAAAATAGATGGAGTTCTTGCAGATTTAGGTGTTTCGTCACATCAATTAGATGAAGCTGATAGAGGGTTTTCATATATGCAAGATGCTCCATTAGATATGAGAATGGATATAAGATGCAGTTTCTCAGCTTATGATGTTGTGAACACATATAGTGAAGAAGAATTGACAAAGATAATAAAAGATTATGGAGAAGATAACTGGGCTAAACGTATAGCTAAGTTTATAGTAGATTTACGTAAAGAAAAGGATATAGAAACTACTGGAGAATTAGTAGAAATAATAAAAAAAGCTATACCTAAAAAAGCTAGAATAGATGGACCACATCCTGCTAAAAGAACTTTTCAAGCTATAAGAATAGAAGTTAATAATGAATTGGGAGTTATAACTGAAATGATAGACGATGCAGCTTCTATTATGAATGATGGAGGAAGAATATGTATAATAACATTCCATTCTCTAGAAGATAGAATTGTAAAAAATGCATTTAGAGATTTAGCAACAGACTGTATATGTCCACCACATATACCTCTGTGCCAGTGCGATAAAGAAGCTATAGTAAAAGTTATAAGCAGAAAACCAATATTACCAACAGACAAGGAAGTAGAAGAAAACCCAAGATCTAGAAGTGCAAAATTAAGAGTTGCTGAAAGAATATAGAAGTCTAAGCGAAAGCTTAGACTTTTTTGTTTTTTATTGTTTGAATTTTGTATTAAGACTAAAAAGGAAGGTGTATGTAAAAAGTTAAATATAATATATATCTATTTATATAAAAATGTAAGGAGATATATATGAAGAGAAAAAATAAAATAAAAGATATAAATGAATATAGAACAAATAAAAAGAATATCTATAAAAGGAGAATGTTTAAAAAATTTATAAAGGTGTGTGTTAAGTTAGGGGTTGTGGCAAGTATTTTTTGCATAATTTTTGCATGTATGTATGGCTACAGTGAAGTTGCGAAGTTAAAATACAAAATCGGAGATTTAGAGTCTGAATTACATAATAAAGCTATAGAAAAAGAAAATTTGCAAGTTGAACTAGATGTGCTAACTAGAAGCAAAGATATAGAAAAAAAGGCTAATGAAAAATTGGGAATGGACTATCCTAAAGAAAGCCAGATGAAGTACATAGAAGTATCTAAATAGGAGGGAGTTAGTTGAGTAAAATAAAGAGATTGAGTAAAAAAAGGCTAGTAATGGTTTTGATACTAGCATGCTTTGTTTTTACTATGCTTATATTTAGAACTGGATACTTACAAATAATTAAGGGGGATTGGCTTACAGAAAAAGCTTTGAATCAACAAACTAGAGACATACCTATAGAACCTAAAAGAGGTGCTATATATGATAGAAATATGAAAGAGCTAGCTGTAAGTGTTACTAAGTATACAGTTTGGGCTAAGCCTGTTGAAGTTAAAGATAAAGAGAAAGCAGCAAAAGCTATATCCGAAATGATAGGAGAAGACTATGATGATGTTTTAAAATTGTTAAAAAAGAAAAACATGGCATTAGTAAAAGTTAAAAGATGGATAGATGATAAGACTGCAGAAAAAATAAGGGATGCTAAGTTGCCAGGAATTTGGGTAGCAGAGGATAACCAAAGATATTATCCATACGGAAATTTTGCTCCATATGTAATCGGACATACATCAGATGATGCAACTGGAATAGCAGGTATAGAAATGGAATATGATAAACACTTAAAAGGAAAGTCAGGAAGACTTATTGTAAGCACTGATGCATCTGGAAGAGAAATTCCTCATGGAATGGAAAAATACTATGAACCAGTACAAGGGAATGGATTAGTTCTTACTATAGATGAAGTAATACAACATTATACTGAAAAAGCAGTTCAAAAAGCTTATGAGATTAATAATGCTAAAAGAGTTACAGCAATAGCAATAGATCCTAAAACTGGAGATATTTTATCTATGGCATCAAAACCTGACTACGACCCTAATGACTCAAGAAATCCTATATATCCATACTATGAAAAAGAACTTGAAAAATATAGCGATAAAGATAAAACAAAAGGATATTTCTCAATGTGGAGAAATCCTGCAGTTAGTGATACATATGAACCGGGATCTACGTTTAAACTTATAACATCATCTGCAGCTGTAGAAGAAGGTGTTATAAAAGAAGGTGAAAAATTTGTATGTACAGGTAGTGTTACTGTAGGAGGTAAAAAATTAAAATGTTGGAGACATTATAGACCTCATGGTGCTCAAGAATTTAAGCAAGCTGTTCAAAACTCTTGTAACCCGGTATTTGTTGAGTTAGGACAGAGATTAGGGGTTGCTAAGTTATATGACTATATAGAAGGATTTGGATTTATGGAAAAAACAAACATAGACTTACCAGGTGAAGCTAAAGGGATTTTCTACAATGAAAAAAATGTAAAACCTTTGGATTTAGCAACTATATCATTTGGGCAATCCATATCTGTTACTCCGATGCAACTAATAAGAGCAATAGGCTCTATAGCAAATGATGGAAAACTTATGGAACCTAGATTGGTTAAATCGAAAGTTGATAATCAAGGAAATGTGACTGAAAATATAAAACCTAAGGTAGTTAGACAGGTTATATCTGAAGATACATCTAAGAAAATGTTAGACGTAGCTGAATCTGTTGTTAGTGAAGGATCAGGTAAAGCGGCATACATACCTGGATTTAAAATAGGTGGTAAAACAGGAACTGCGCAAAAGGTTATAGCCGGAGGCGGAGGTTATGCAGAAGGCAAATATGTATGTTCATTTGTAGGGATAGCTCCTTGTGACGATCCGCAAATAGTAGTTTTAGCTATAGTAGATGAGCCAAATGGAGTTAGCGCATTTGGTAGTACAACAGCAGGACCTATAGTAAAAGAGATTATGAATGACTCATTAAAATATTTAGGTGTTGAACCTAAATATACAGATGAAGAAAAACAAAAATATGAAAAACCTAAAGTTAAAGTTCCTAATATTGTTGACTTAAGTATAGAGGATGCTTTGAAAGTGTTAGAAGAAAATAAACTAAAACCTATACAAGACACAGATACTCAAGTAGAGGGAAGCGCTAAGGTTAAAGAAATTTTTCCTCCTCAAGGATCAGAAGTTCCTCAAGACTCTGGTATAGTGATTTACACAGACAATTAAAATCTAATATATGAAATAAACATCTTCAAAAATATTAATATATAGTATATAATTAATTAGTTAAGAATTTAAAGAGCAATGTATATAATTTATATACATTGCTCTTTATTAGGATTTCTAAAGGTTTACAAAAGTGTAATATAATTAGCATTTTATAAAATTATATATTAAAATATTATAAATATAGATGATTAATATAAAAAGATTTATAATGTTTTAGTATATTTACTTTATTAAGGAGGTTTTAGTATGGAATGTTTATCCATAAAAGAACTAGTGATAGCAACTGAAGGAACATTAGTAAAAGGTAATGAATCAGACAAGATACAAAGTATAGCTATAGATAGTAGAAAAGCAAAATCTACAGATGCATTTATAGCTATAATAGGTGAGAGCCTAGATGGACATAATTTTATGCAATCAGCATATGAAAATGGATGTAAAACTTTTATAAAAAATAGAAGTAATGGCATAAAATTTGAAAGTTCGGATATAAATTTAATAGAAGTAGAAGATACAACTAAAGCACTTGGAGATATAGCAAATTTCTATAAATGTAAATTTGAGATTCCTTATATTGGAGTTACAGGTAGTGTAGGTAAAACTACAACAAAAGATATGATATATGCAGCTATATCAACAAAGTTTAATACTTTAAAAAATGAAGGTAATTTTAATAACCATATAGGGGTTCCGCTTACATTGTTCAATTTAAAACCTAGCCATGACTGTGCAATAATAGAAATGGGAATGTCTAATTTTAAAGAGATAGAGTATTTAGCTAAAATGGTTAATCCTAAAGTGGGGGTTATATCAAATATAGGATTATCTCATATAGAAAATTTAGGGTCTCAAGAAGGTATATTAAAAGCAAAGCTAGAAATAGCTTCAAACTTTGATGAATCTAATACATTAATAGTAAATGGAGACGATAAATATCTAAAAAAAATATGTAAAAATGAATTAAATTATGATTTAAAAACCTTTGGATTTGATAACAATAATGATATATATTGTACAGAGTATAATATAGGAGAAGATGAACTAAGTTTTGAATGTATGATAAACAATAAAAAAGAATATATATACATACCTACTGTAGGTAAACATAATATATATAATGCTATGGCAGCTATCCTTGTAGGATTGAGATTAGGTATGGATTTAAAAGATATAAAAGATGGGCTTAAAAACTTTAAAGCAAGTAAGATGAGATTAGACATAATAAAAAAAGAATATTTAACAATAATAAATGATGCATATAATGCAAGCCCAGATTCTATGAAAGCAGCATTAGATATATTGGGAAGATACAAAAAAAGAAAAGTAGCAATACTTGGAGATATGTTTGAGATGGGAGAACATTCAGAATATGGTCATAGGCTTGTAGGAGAGTATGCGATAAACAATGTGGATGTTTTAATAACAATAGGAGAAAGCTCAAAATACATAAGTGATGAGTGTATTAAACTAGGTTTAAATAGCTCTAATGTATACCATTTTGACAATAAAGAAATAGCAATCGAGAAATTAAGTGATATAATAAATAAGGATGACGTAGTTTTAGTTAAGGCATCAAGAGGTATGCAACTAGAAAATATAGTACAATATTTAAACAGGTAGACAATATTAAAGAGATAGCCAACAAGGGAGAGGAGTTATATTATGTTAGGAATAACACAACTTACGTATACAGCGATGATTTCATTTCTAATAGTTATTATATTAGGACCGATATTTATACCTATGCTAACTAAATTTAAGTTCGGTCAAACTGTAAGAGATGATGGACCGCAAACACATTTACAAAAAAATGGAACACCTACTATGGGTGGAATAATGATGATAGTAGCAATACTAGTTACAGTTCTTACAAGAACAAAAGTAAGCTCAGATATGACAATGGGGCTTTTATGTATAACAGGTTTTGGATTTGTAGGATTTGTAGATGACTTTTTAAAGATAAAATTTAAAAGATCATTAGGTTTAAAAGCATATCAAAAGATTTTACTACAAATTGCATTAGCAACAGTATTAGCGTATTATCAATACACTAACTCAGCAAGTGCGGCTCAATTATTAATACCATTTACAAGTTTTACGATTAATTTAGGACCTTTATATGTTCCAGTTATGGTGTTTGTAATACTTGGAACTGTAAATGCAGTAAATTTAACAGATGGTTTAGATGGATTAGCATCGGGAATAACTGTTATAGTATCGGGATTTTTTATGCTGCTTGCAGCTAGTTACGGGAATACAGACGTAGCTATACTAGCAGCTGCTACATTAGGTGCATGTATAGGATTCTTAGGATTCAACTCATATCCTGCAAGAGTATTTATGGGTGATACAGGATCTATGGCATTAGGTGGAGCGGTTATATCATTTGCCGTGCTTACAAATAATGTCCTTATAATACCTATAGTTGGAGGTATTTATTTTGCAGAAGCTATATCTGTTATACTTCAAGTAGGATCTTATAAGCTAAGAAAGAAAAGAATATTCAAAATGGCCCCAATACATCATCACTTTGAGCAATGTGGATGGCCTGAAACAAAAGTTATATTTGTATTTTGGATAACATCTATAGTATTAGCTTGGATAGGAATAATAGCAGTATTCTAATTTACGGGGGTTAGGAAAATGGATTTAAAAAACAAAAATGTCTTACTTGTAGGACTAGCAAAAACTGGTGTATCAACAATAAAAAAATTAAATAAGCTAGGCGCAAATATCATAGTAAATGATATAAAGGCTAAAGATAAATTAGAAGGAATATTAGAAGAAATAGATAATTTAGATAATATAGAATATGTTTTGGGTCATCACCTTGAAAATATAGAAAATATAGATTTAACTATAGTATCTCCTGGAGTACCTTTAGATTTACCTTTTATAGAAAAGTTAAAATCTGCACATATTAAGATAATAGGAGAAGTTGAATTAGCATATAAATTATCTAAAAACCCTATATTTATAGGAATAACAGGAACAAATGGAAAAACAACAACTACTAGTTTAGTAGGAGAAATGTTTAAAAAGGCAAATAAAGATACATATATAGTTGGGAATATAGGAAACCCAGTTATAGATACTGTTGATTTAACTGATGAAAACTCGTATCTTGTAACTGAATTAAGTAGTTTCCAATTAGAAAGTATTGAAGAGTTTAAACCAAAGGTAAGCACTATAATAAATATTACAGAAGATCATTTAAATAGACACCATACTATGGAAAACTATATAAATGCTAAAGCTAGAATATTCAAAAACCAAGATAAAACTGATTTTTCTATATTGAACTATGATGATTCTATCGTCAGGGAATTGTCAAAGAACAACAATGCTAATGTTTTGTATTTCTCAATAAAAGAAGAAGTAAAACAAGGAGCATATCTAGATAAAAACAACAATATAGTTGTAAAGATAGAAGGTAAAGAAATAGTTCTTATGAATAAAAATGAGTTAAGCTTACCAGGAAATCATAACTTAGAAAATGCTATGTCGGCAATTCTTATGGCTTATGTATCAAATATTGATATAGATGTCATAAGGGACACTTTAAAAACATTTAAAGGTGTAGAACATAGATTGGAGTTTATTACAAATAAAGATGGCATTATGTTTGTAAATGATTCTAAAGGAACTAATCCAGATTCAACTATCAAGGCTATAACTTCATATGAAAAACCTATAGTTTTAATAGCTGGAGGATATGAAAAACAAAGCGACTTTACAGAAATGATTAAATATGCAACTAAAAATGTAAAAGCATTAGTTCTGCTAGGACAGACTGCAGATAAAATAGAAGCAACTGCAAAAGAGCATGGACTTACAAATATATCAAAGGTTGAAAGTATGGAAGCTGCAGTAAAAAAAGCTTATGAAATAGCTGAATCAGGAGATGTAGTTTTATTATCACCAGCTTGTGCAAGTTGGGATATGTACCCAAACTTCGAGGCAAGAGGATTAGACTTCAAAGAAAATATATATAAATTATAGATATATAACTTGGAATGGAGGTAGTTCTAATTAATGCCGAAAGAGATAGTAAAAAAAAGTGTTAGTAGGGGGATAAAAACTGATTTTGACAATGTTATATTTTATACAACTATGTTATTAGTATTTATAGGAATCATAATGGTTTTTAGTGCTAGTTTTATACAATCTACATTTAAACTAGATGATTCCTATTTCTTTTTAAAAAGAAATATAATTTATGCAACCATAGGATTTATTGCCATGATTTTCACATCTAGGATAGACTATAGATTTTGGTATAAAAATGCAAAAATATTAGGAATAGTAGTTATTATATTATTGCTATTAGTACTTTCACCACTTGGAACATCATTAAATGGAGCTCAAAGATGGTTGGGTATTGGAGGTTTAACAGTACAACCTGCAGAGTTAGCTAAATTTGCAACTATAATAATAACTGCTAAATTAATAGAATTAAAGTACGATAAAATAAAATCGTTAACAAAAGGAGTTATACCACTTCTTATAATACCTAGTATTTTCTTTGCATTAATAATATTACAACCCAATTTATCAACTGCTGGAACAGTAATATTAGTTACATTTGTAATGATATTTGTAGCAGGAATGGATATGAAACTTGTTTATGCAATGTTTGGTGCAGGAGTTGGACTATTCACAGTAATGGTATTAGCAGCTCCATATAGACTTGCGCGTGTAACATCATTTTTAGATCCGTTTAAAGATCCTCTTGGAGCAGGATATCAAGTCATACAAGGATTATATGCATTAGGATCAGGCGGACTATTTGGCCTTGGTCTAGGAAAAAGCAGACAAAAATACTTTTACATACCAGAACCACAAAATGATTTTATATTCGCAATAATAGGAGAAGAGCTTGGGCTTGTAGGATGTGCAATAGTAATAATGCTATTTGTATTTTTAGTTTATAGATGTATAAGAATCGCAATTAAATGCCCTGATGTATTTTCGTGCATGCTTGTTGTAGGTATCGGGGGGCAAATAGGGATTCAGGCAGCTTTAAATATAGCTGTTGCAACATCATCAATGCCTGTTACAGGAGTCGCCTTACCATTTATAAGTTATGGAGGAACCTCCCTTACAATATTTATGGCAGCAATAGGGATTGTGCTTAATGTCTCTAAGCATGTAAAAATGAATTAGACAGGAGATGAAAGTTAATGAAAGTTTTATTATCTGGTGGTGGAACAGGAGGACATGTGTATCCTGCCATCGCTATAGCAAATAAGATAAAAGAAGAAAATCCAGATGCTGAAATAGTATTTGTAGGAACTGAAAAAGGAATAGAATCTGAAATAGTTCCTAAATATGGATATGAATTAAAAACTGTTACAGTACAAGGATTTAAAAGAAAAATAGATTTTGATAATGTAAAAAGAGTATTTAAACTTTTTAAGGGATTAGAACAATCAAGAAGAATTGTTAAAAAGTTTAAGCCAGATGTTGTTATAGGAACTGGAGGATATGTTAGTGGTCCGGTATTATTTAATGCATCTATGAATAAAGTTCCTGCTATAATCCATGAGCAAAATTCTTTTCCTGGAGTTACTAATAAAATTTTAGCAAAAATGGTAACAAAAGTACTAACAAGTTTCGAAGATTCTCACGTGAGATTTCCAGAAGAAACTAGAAGAAAATTAGTACTTACAGGAAATCCAGTTAGAAAAGAAATTCTTATATCTAAAAAAAGTAGTGCAAGAAGAAAATTAGGAATACAAGAAGATAAAAAAATGGTTTTATGCTACGGTGGTAGTGGTGGATCTAGAAAAATAAATGATTCTATGAAGTTAGTAATAAGAAATCTTGTAAATGAAGATGTAGCATTTATATATGCTACAGGTAAGAATTTCTACGATGGGTTTATAAAAGATATAAATGATTTACAATTAAAGCAATATCAAAAAGTAGTACCATATTTAGAAGATATGGCAAGTGCCCTAGCAGCTTGTGATATGGTTATAGGAAGTGCAGGAGCTATATCTTTAGCTGAAATAACAGCATTAGGAAAACCATCTATAATAATACCTAAGGCTTATACTGCAGAAAATCACCAAGAATATAATGCTAAAAGTATAGAAAGTAAAGGTGCTGGTATAGCGATTTTAGAAAAAAATCTTACAGCAGAAAGTTTAAATGATACAGTTTTTAAATTATTAGGTGATAGAGAGCTTTTAATAGATATGGCTAATGCGAGTAAAGAAATAGGAAAACCAGAAGCTATAGACATAATATATAAAGAAGTTATGGAAGTTTACAATAGAAATAATAAAAAGCCGAAAAAAGAGGCTAAGGTTGAAAATAAAGATGAAAAAATAAATAAAGATGAAATAAAAGAAGTTAAAACAATAGGAATAAAAAATAAAAAGTAACATATTCCCCCTCTAGTACATAGTATTAAAAATATAAGAAGTTATATTTTAGACTTAAAACACTTGCTACTAGGGGGGATACTTTTGTCAAAGTATATAATCAGTGGAGGCAATAAAGTAGAAGGTAGGCTGGATATAAGAGGAGCAAAAAACTCTGTATTGCCTATAATGGCTGCATCTATACTGAATGAATCTAAAAATATAATAAAAAATATTCCTGATATATCAGATGTTCATGTGATGACTGACATATTAAGAAGTCTAGGATGTAAAGTTGAATATAGTGAGTACACTTTATATATAGATAGTGCGAATATTAATATTAATAGCGTTAAAGAAGATCATATGAAAATGTTAAGATCATCTATTATAGTTATGGGTGCGATGATAGGAAGACTCAATAATATAAGTATAAGCTACCCAGGAGGGTGTTCCATAGGTGCTAGACCTATAGATCTTCATTTATATGCTTTGGATAAGCTAGGGGTAAAAATAAGTGAAGATAGAGGATATATACACTGTAATAGAGAATATTTAGTGGGAAACACTATAAATTTAGCATTTCCAAGTGTTGGGGCTACAGAAAATGCAATGCTGGCAGCCGTAAAAGCAAAGGGAATAACAATAATAAATAATGCAGCAAGAGAGCCTGAAATAGAAGACTTACAAAGCTTTTTAAATTCAATGGGAGCAAAAGTAAATGGGGCAGGAACTAGCTGCATACAAATTGAGGGTGTAGATAAATTACATTCTGTAACTCATACAATAATTCCTGACAGAATTGCAATAGGAACTTATATGATAGCTAGTGCTATAACAGGTGGGAATTTAGAAGTTGATAAAGTTATAAAAAGCCATATACATCCTATAGTAAGTAGATTAGAGCAAACAGGGTGTGACATAGAATATAAAGATAATGGATTAATAATCAAATCTCCAAGTAAAATCTTACCTATAGATATAATAAAAACATCACCTCACCCAGGGTTCCCAACTGATATGCAATCTCAGCTTATGGCATTGTTATGTTTAAGTGAAGGAAGTAGCATTTTTCATGAATCAATATTTGAAAACAGGTTTATGCATTGTGGAGAACTTGTAAAAATGGGAGCAAATATAATAAATGTAACTGATAATATATGTATGGTAAAAGGTGTGAATAAACTTATTGGGGCTACAGTTAAGGCTCCAGATTTAAGAGCAGGAGCAGCTTTAGTATTAGCAGGATTAGCAGCAGAAGGAATAACAGAGGTTGTAAACATAAGCCATGTAGAGAGAGGTTATGAGCATATTGAAAAAACACTAAAAAATCTTGGTGCAAATATAATTAAAATTTAATATAAAAAAAAGAAGTCGAATTAGTTTTAAACACTATTACGATTTCTTTTTTTACGCTTAAGGAAATTACACTCGCTAAAAAATCGTGGATAACCTATGAGACTTAGTTATATTAATGTACTATGTTTTGAGCGTAAAAAAGATTTTGAGCAACGGACGAAGTCGTTGGCGACATGAAGTGGTTCGCCGACGTAGTCGCTCAAGAGAAGCGAATTTTTGTACTAAATAAATAAACTAACAAAGGATAAGTTATTCATATGTAGTATTTTATATATTATAAAATACTAAAGGCGGGGTATTATGAAAAAAAATAAGTGTAGGTTAAATAAGAGAGGTAAATTTGCTATATATGCTTTTATTTTGCTAGTTATATTGTTGATTTATATATGTATAAGTAGTAGTATTTTTGAATTAAAAGAAGTTAGTTTAAATGGAAATAACAAAATAACTAAAAATGATGTAGTAAAAATAGCATCTATAGAAGAGGGGAAAAATATCTTTAAATATAATTTAAAGGATATAGAAGAAAAATTATTAGGAAACCCATATATAAAATATGCTAAAGCTACTAGAAAATTTCCAGATAAATTAGTGATAAACATAAAGGAGAACAGTGAAGATGCAATAATAAAAGATGGTAAAAGTTATGTTTATTTAGGTATGGATGGATTAGTATTATCTGAGAAGAAAGAAATAACAAATAAGAATATACCATTAGTAAGTGGAATTCAAATAAAGGATAAACAGGTAAATACAAAAGTTAAAATAAACTCGAATAAATCAAATTACATAATTTTAACTATAGATACATTGAAAAAAAATAACATGTCAAGAAAGATAGAAAGTATAAACATAAATCAAAATACAATGATTATGAAAACTGATGACAATACAAATATTAGCCTAAAGCTTGATGAGGATATAGTATATAACATAAATAGATTAAAAGCTATATTGGTAGATTTAAAAACTAGCAATAAAAAGGGAGGAAGTGTTGATTTAACAAGTAAAGAACAGGCTATATATTCTCCGTGATAGGGGGGAGTATGTATAACTAATAGGTATTTGTTCTAATATATTTTTTTATATTAAGTTAGAGTTGAATTGTACGTATATATAGTAAAATAAAAAATATTAGGAATTAATTGAAATTTATCAATTTTTCGTAAATGATTATTGAAAGAACATTATATTTATAAATTCTTATAAAAACATGAATAAAAAACTTGAATAATATGGGTATTTCAAAGTAAAATATAGAATGTGAATATGTATAATATGGGTAATTAGTGGTATTGCACTAATTGCAATAGTTGGGTATTATATTAAAATAACATATACAATGGAGTGCTCTTTATATAAGTAAGCTAGGATATGAAATGTAATATATTACGTGTAAATTTTACACTTATATAAGAAAAATTAGGAGTTCCTATGTATTATGTAGATATATTGGTATTTAGGGCAAGATTATTTGATAATTTATCAATTATTAAGAAGACATATTATATCTAATTTATGCAATAAAAAAAGAGGAAAATGAACTTTTTTGTGGAATAAGTTAGTTAAATAAACAAAATGCTAATATAAAATGATATAATTAATACATAGATTTACTTTGGATATTAAATAAGGAGGTTTGTAGATGCTAAACTTTGACGTAGAAATGGATAACTTTGCAAGAATCAAAGTAATAGGCGTAGGTGGCGGTGGTAACAACGCTGTCAACAGAATGGTTGAAGCACAACTTAAAGGTGTTGAATTTATAGCTGTTAATACTGATAAACAAGCTTTATATACATCTAAAGCTGAGCATAAAATTCAAGTTGGAGAGAAACTTACTAGAGGTCTAGGAGCAGGAGCAAACCCAGAAGTTGGGAAAAAGTCTGCAGAAGAAAGCAAAGATGAAATACTTAAAGTTCTTGAAGGTGCGGATATGGTATTTGTAACTGCAGGAATGGGTGGAGGAACAGGAACAGGAGCTGCACCTGTAGTTGCTCAACTGGCAAAAGAGATGGGTATACTTACAGTAGGAGTAGTAACAAAGCCTTTTGCATTCGAAGGCAAAGTAAGAATGAAAAATGCAGAACAAGGTATAAAAGAGTTAAAGACAAAAGTTGATACTTTAATAACTATACCTAATGATAGATTACTACAAATAGTTCAGAAGAATACATCTATGCTAGAAGCATTTTCTATAGCAGATGATGTATTAAAACAAGGTATAGAATCTATATCTGATCTAATAGCAGCGCCAGGATTAATAAATCTAGACTTTGCGGACGTTCAATCTATAATGAAAGAAAAAGGACTAGCACACATGGGTATGGGACGAGCTCAAGGTGAAAACAGAGCTATAGAAGCAGCAAGACAAGCTATACAATCACCTTTATTAGAAACATCTATAAAAGGAGCTAAAGGTGTTTTACTTAATATAACAGGTGGAGCGAACTTAGGATTATTTGAAATAAATGAAGCTTCTACATTAGTTCAAGAGTCTTGTGATTCTGAAGCTAATATAATATTTGGAGCTACAATAAAAGAAGATTTAAAAGATGACCTTGTTATAACTGTTATAGCAACAGGATTTGAAGATGGACAAGATATGGAAATAGATTTTAACAGAAACAATGCAATGAACCAAGGACAAAATCAAAATTTTCAACAAAATAATATGAATCATAATCCGGCAAGAGAGGCTCAAAGGCCAATAATGCCAGATACAAAGCAAGAAGAAGAACCTGCTATTAAACAAAATACAAGTTCAACATACATAGAAAGTGATGATATGGAGATTCCAACATTCTTAAGAAGAAGAAGATAATAATATCTTCTTTTTTTTTGTGTTTTTTTGTTTTATTTAACAATAAATTAATTTCAGTTCGACTATCAATTATGACATAAAACTCACTAAAGCTAAACTATAATATAGGTAAATGTTTCAAGGGGGGGGATGGAGGTGTATGTAGAATATTATGCAATTGAAAACTTATTAGTAAACTATATAATAATAAGTTGCACATCTATAATTTCTAAAAATCATAGTTCAATGAAAAAAAAATGGACAGGTGCTGCAATTGGAATGATTTATTCTATTTTATATTTATTTGATAGTTTTAATTTATTTTTTTCAATTCCTATGAAGGTATTATTGATTTTAATTGTAACCAAAATAGCATTTAGTCATGACACAAGAAAAGAATATATAAGAGTATTAATTATTTTTTATTTTGTAAATATTTTTATTGCCGGAAGTTCATTTTTTATTATATATTGTACAGGACTTACACATCTAACTATATCTTTCATAATTTTAGTATCATACTTAAGTGGAATAATCTTAAAATATATTTATAATGATATAAAAGAATTAAAATATATGACAAGCATGAAAAAAGATATGACTGTATGCATAGATGAAAAAGAAATAGAGCTTAAAGCTTTAATGGATACGGGTAATTTATTAAAAGACCCTATAAGCAAAAGTGAAGTTGTTATTATAAGCGCTAATAAATTATATGAGATTTTACCTGAAGAATTCCAAAATCTAGATCTAAAAAATATAAACATAAGCTCAATTGATAAAGTTATAGACAATATTGATAAGAGTATATCTTATAGAATTAGAATGATACCTGTTAAACAGATAAATGATAGCAATATAGTTATAGGGATAAAATCAGATTACATAAAAGTTGATGGACGGAAAATACCTAATGTTATATTGGGTCTTTCGAATTTCAAAGAAGATGGTTATAACGCTATATTGAATCCACAACTATTAATGAGTATATAAATTTTAAGGGGGATAGCTTTATGAGAACTTTTATAAAATTAAAGTCAAAGTGTATAAGTTATTTTTTCAAATTATTATCAAAACTAGGATTATTAAATCCAAAGGGATTGTATTATTTAGGAGGCGTAAATATATTGCCACCTCCTCTTTCTAGTAAAGAAGAGCAAGAACTATTACAAAATTTAGAAAATGATGAAAGCATAAAAACTATTTTAATTGAAAGAAACCTAAGGTTAGTTGTTTATATATCTAGAAAATTTGAAAATACAGGAATTGATGTAGAAGACCTAATCTCAATAGGGACAATAGGGCTAATAAAAGCTGTAAATACATTTAAATTAAATAAAAATATTAAATTAGCTACATATGCCTCTAGATGCATAGAAAATGAAATACTTATGTATTTAAGAAAAAACAATAAAAAGAAAACTGAGGTATCGTTTGATGAGCCTCTTAATGTTGACTTAGATGGGAATGAACTTTTATTGTCTGATATATTAGGTACAGAAAATGATGAAATATATAAGCTAATAGAAGAAGAAATAGATAAGGATCTTTTAGTTATGGCATTAGATAGACTTTCAGATAGAGAAAAACAAATTATGGAGCTAAGATTTGGATTATGCAGTAAAGGAAATGAAAGAACACAAAAAGAAGTAGCGACAATGTTAGGCATATCTCAATCATATATTTCTAGATTAGAGAAAAAGATAATATCTAGGCTAAAAAAAGAGATGAAAAAATTTGTTTAGATATAAATAATTACTCTTAAACAGTATAAAAATATACTAGATGTAAATAATTGTATAAGAAATACTTTTTAAGAGAGGACTGAGTTGTAATGCAAATAAATAAAGTTGAAATCTGTGGAGTAAATACCTCTGAGTTACCCGTTCTTAAAAATAATCAAATGACAGAACTCCTTATTAAAATAAAAAATGGAGATGAAGAAGCTAGGCAAGAATTTGTAAGAGGAAACCTAAGATTGGTTTTAAGTGTAATTCAAAAGTTTAATAACAGAGGAGAAAATATTGACGATTTATTTCAAATAGGTTGTATAGGTCTTATAAAGGCGATTGATAATTTTGACTTAAGTCAAAATGTAAGGTTTTCAACTTATGCAGTCCCTATGATTATAGGAGAGATAAGGAGGTATCTAAGAGATAATAATCCTATAAGGGTGAGTAGGTCCTTAAAAGACATTGCATACAAGGCTCTCCAAGTAAGAGAGAGATTGGTAAGATCTAATTCTAAGGAACCAACTGTTTCGGAAATAGCTAAAGAGTTAGAACTGGATGTTGAAGATGTGGTAATGGCTTTAGACGCTATTCAAGATCCCATATCATTATTTGACCCTGTATATCAAGACAATGGAGATGCTATATTTGTAATGGACCAAGTTCAGGACAAAAAAGATACAGACGAAAATTGGTTACAAGAAATAGCACTTAAAGAAGCTATAAAGAAATTGAATGGTAGAGAGAGATTGGTTTTAGATTTAAGATTTTATAAAGGTAGAACTCAGATTGAAGTTGCTGATGAGATTGGTATTTCTCAAGCACAAGTTTCTAGAATAGAAAAAAATGCTTTGAAAAATATGAGAAAGTATATATAAAAAATATGCAAAAGTAATATTACTTTTGCATATTTTTTTTAGTTTGTGCATAATATCATATCAATTGTAAAAAAATGTAAATTATGCTATAATTTATGTTGGATAATATTAGTAAAGAGGGAGAATTGAATGTTGGATTCATCATTATCATATTTAATAATCAGAAGCTTTCCAGAAAGCGTTTTTCTAATTTTAGCTGGATATATTTTATTTGGCTTAAGGATAGAATTAACAAATCTTATCAAAAACTCTTTATTTTTTTTAATTTTATTAACATGCATAAGAATGATGCCTATAAGTTTTGGTATACATACAGTATTTAGTATGTTTATAATAGGAATAATTTTTTATAAATTTGAAAATCAGCAGATTATAACAACTGTACTTAATGTGTCTAAGATTTATATATGCTTAGCCATGAGTGAAGTTATATACATGGTTATGGCTAATGAGATTTTAAAAATACCAACAGAAGCACTAACTAATAATACAAGCATAAATAGTGCTATATTATCACTTCCATCATTAATAATATTTATTTTATTGATTATTATATTAAACTTAATAACTAAAATAATAAGTAAAATTTAGTATATATAGGGGGGGGAGAGCTATGGCTGTAATAGAAAATATTTCTTATAATATTTCAAATAAGATAGGGAGCAAAGCAAATAAGACTAAAGAAGAAATAGAAATTATGAATTATGGATTATTTATTTGGTTACATACGGTATTAGCTTTTTTATCAACTGTTTTAGTTGGTATAATTATAGGAAAAACAATAGAAGTTGTATTAATAACTATTGTTGCATCTAGTTTAAAAAAGTTTTCAGGTGGTGTACATGCAACTTCTCCAAATAGATGTTTAATAATAGGGATTATAACAGCATTGATATTAACATACATTTCAGTTTTATTTAACAAATATGGGGGTTATAGTTTTATATATGTTTTCAGCATAGTAAGTATAATATCATGCTATTATATTTTTTATAAAAAAGCACCAATTGGAACAAAAAATAAGCCTTTAAAAAAAGAGTCTACAAGAAAAAAACTTAGAAAAAAATTATTTAAAAGGCTTAATATGTATATTATAATCATAATTTTACTTTTGATATTTAGGGTAACTGGGTTTTTAAATTATGATGTGGCTATGTTTGTGTATTGTATAGAACTAGGAATTATTTTACAAACTATAGCAATAACTAAGTTAGGAGAAACAATTATATTAAAATTAGATTGTTTTCTTAAATAAATATTTTAAGGGGGATTAGATATGAGCTTTTTATCAAACTTATTCTCAGATTTTATAATGAATTTAGGGAGTAGTGCATCTACAATGTGTGCTATGGCATTTTTTGAACCAGAAATGCCAAAATCATTAAGAGAAGAATAATTTTAATAAACCATAAGGATATATCCTTATGGTTTATTAATTAAAAAGGGGATTTAGGAGAAAAGCATGAATGAGTTTGAAAATATAAGGAATAAAAAATTATTTGAAATATTAGCTACAATAAAGGTTATATATATGCTTTTAGGTATGGTTGCCATGATAAGTTCTTATACAACAATAAAAAGCTACTACTACATGCTATTTTATATATATATAGTTGCAATAATAATACTTCTTATAGTTTATTTTATATGGTTATCGAAGAGGCAGTATAAGTTTATGGACAATCCAGCAAAACCTAGAGATAACATAGAAACAATTTTATTAATGCTAATATGTACAGTTGTAATAATGTCAACAGGAAAAGAAGAAAGTCCGTATAAATTTCTATATATTTTTATAATCATAATCGCGGCAATACAATTTGGAAGAAATTATGCCATGATTGTATCTATAGTTTGTTCTATATTAGTTTGTGGAGTAGATATACTTTCAATACAATTTGGAACTCATCTTCAAGAGCCTGCTAAAGAGTTAATTACGAATTATTTTCAAATTGATATAGTTATAGTAAGTGCATTTTTTGTAACTTCATGGATACTAGGCATGTACGTAAATATTGAAAAAGAACATAGTAAAGAACTTCAAAACTTAGCTAATGTAGATGAATTAACAGGTTTGTATAATCATAGATACTTCCAGGAATCTTTAGAAACTTTAATGGAATTCGCTGATAATGAAAACACTTCTATATCAATGCTTTTTATGGATATTGATTATTTTAAAAATTATAATGATATAAATGGGCATCAAGCAGGGGATGTGGTTTTAAAAGATGTAGGGCAGATATTAAAAGAAAGTGTAAGGGAGAATGATATTGTTGCAAGGTATGGCGGAGAAGAATTTGCTGTAATACTTCCAAATACTATAGAAGAAGAGGCTATAAGCGTAGGAGAAAGAATTAGAACTAATATAGAAAACACATATTTTTATGGTCAAGAAAATCAACCAAATAAAAATATGACTATATCAATAGGAGTATCATCATATCCTCTAAGAGCGAGCAATAAACATCAGTTTATAAATACTGCGGATGATGCACTTTATAGAGCAAAATCACTTAATAAGAATAGAGTAGAGGTATACTATAGTGTTTTAGAAGAAATTTCAGATCATATATATATAGATAAAGAAACAGCTAAATCATTAAAAAGACTTATAAATATGATAAATAAAAAAGATAGATATACATATGGTCATACAGAAAGAGTAGCAATTTACTTAGGTTGGTTTTCTAACTATTTAAAATTAAATGAAAAGGATAAGTTAAGTTTAAAATTAGCAGCTTATCTTCATGATATAGGAAAAATTGAAATTCCAGAAGAAGTTTTAAACAAAAAAGGAAGTCTTACAGATTCAGAATATGAGATGTTAAAACAACATCCGCAGTTAGGGATATCCTTGATAAAACATATTAAAGCTTTTGAAGAGTTGCTACCAGCTATAAAACATCACCATGAAAGATATGATGGAAGAGGTTACCCTGATAATCTAAAAGGAGAAGAGATTCCTTATTTAGCAAGGATTATATCTATAGCAGATAGTTTTGATGCAATGACATCTCATAGGCCATATAATACTAGAAAAGGACATAAAGAAGCTATAAAAGAACTAAGGCGATGTTCAGGAAGTCAGTTTGATCCTATGCTGGTAGAAAAATTTATAAGTATGATAGAATTAAAAAATAATTAAAAATGGCCGATATGGTCATTTTTTTTTATTCTTGTACATATTTATTTTTAAGAGGAGGTAGATTATAATATGATTAGAATTTCTGATATAATGGATAAAGAAGTAATAAATGTAAAAAATGGTAAGAGAATGGGCTTTATTACAGATATAGAGATGGATACTAATGAAGGAAAGATATTATCATTTACAATTGAAGGCGATGGAGGAGTTAACTTTTTTTCTAGAAATTGTGACGGACAAGTTGTTTTTTGGAATGATATAATAAAAATAGGATGTGATACAATTATAGTTAACCAAGGTAACGATCATAGTTTAGATGAGTTTAATATATAAAGACAGGAAAAAAAAGGAGGGATAGACTTTGTTATGTCCTTACTGCAACTATAAAGAATCAAAGGTAATTGATTCAAGACATACGGATAGTCAATCTATAAGAAGACGAAGAGAATGTGAATCTTGTAAAAAAAGATTTACTACATACGAGAAAATAGAATTAACACCAGTAATGGTTATAAAAAAAGACAATAGTAGAGAATATTTCGATAGAAATAAAATTAAAAATGGAATACTAAAGTCTTCAGAAAAAAGACCTGTTTCGATAGAACAAGTTGAAGAAATAATACATTACATAGAAAATGAAATAAATAAAACTTATTTATCTGAAATAGAAAGCAAGAAGATAGGTGAGATGGTAATGGATAAATTAAAAGATGTGGATGAAGTATCTTATGTAAGGTTTGCATCAGTATATAGACAATTTAAAGATATCAATACATTTGTAAAAGAACTAAAAAATATACTAACAGAAAAAAGGTGATAAGTATGACTAACTATATAAGATTTGAAGAATTAGATAAAAAATGTGATTTTGTAAACTTGGCATTTTCAAACATAAATGTTGATATGACATCGAAGACTGATAGAGAGAAACTTTGTAAAGAGTTAAATATGAATTTGAAAAATTTAACAAACAATAAACAAACTCACTCAGACATAGTAAATATAATTGAATCAGAGGGTATAGGGAAGATAAAAGAAGGCGATGCTTTAGTTACAAAGTTAAGAAAAACTCCATTACTAATTTTTGTTGCAGATTGTGTTCCTATAGCAATTATAGACCCTAAACATGAAGTTGTAGCACTTTGCCATGCAGGATGGAAGGGTACATATTCAAAAATAACTCAAAAATCTATTGAAAATATGGAAAAGTTATATGATACAAACCCTAAAGATTTACTATGTGTATTGGGGCCTTCAATAGGACCTTGTTGTTATGAGGTATCAAAAGATTTAATTGAAAAATTTAACACAATTATTACAAATAGGGATGAAAAATTTTATATAATTAAAGAAAACAAGTACTATCTAGATTTATGGAAAGTAAATGAATTAATATTAACAAGTTGTGGTGTGAAAAAAGAAAATATAGTTAATTTAAACATATGCACTAGTTGTAATAGTAATAAGTTTCATTCATATAGAAAGCACAATCAAACAACAAAGAGGCTAGGTATGATACTTGAAATAAAGTAGAGAGGGGCTAACTTAAGATGAAAACTAAAGTGCTAGTTATAGATGATGAGAAACATATTGTGGAGCTTTTAAAATTTAACTTAGAAACTATGGAGTATGAAGTTCATTACTCGTATGATGGATTTGATGGATTTATAAAAGCAAAAGAAATAATGCCAGATTTAATATTATTAGATTGGATGTTACCTAATATAAGTGGTATAGATCTCTTAAAGAAAATTAGAAGTGATAAAGATTTAAAAAATACACCGGTAATAATGTTAACTGCTAAAAATATTGAAAATGATAAGGTAGAAGGTTTAGATTCAGGAGCCGATGACTATATAACAAAGCCATTTAGTGTAAAAGAATTATTAGCTAGAAGCAATTCTGTGTTAAGAAGGTATAATGCTAATAATGAAAATTATGACAAAATCATATTAAGCATAGGAAATCTAAAATTAGATTTACAAAAACATGAGGTAATCAAAGGCAATGTAAAAATAGATTTAACACTTAAAGAATTCGAATTATTACGATTACTATTAGAAAATAAAGGAAAAGTTTTATCTAGAAATTATTTATTAGACAAAATATGGGGATATGAATATTATGGAGAAACAAGAACTGTAGATGTTCATATAAGGTATCTAAGAAAGAAAATAGAAGGAAATAGTGAAGACGAAAAATACATAGAAACTATTAGAGGAATAGGATACAAAATAGATTAAGGGGCGTTTTAATATGGATAAGATAAGCATATATTTTTTAATTGTTTTACTATCTATTATAGTTTCTATAATTTCAATAAGATATGCTATAAATTTAAGAAATTACTTGAAAGAATTTATAGCTGTTTCAAAAAAAATAACTAACAAAGAATTCCATGCAAAAATAAACATATCAGCAAAAGGAGAATTAGGTCAACTAGTTGACAATTTTAATGATATGATAGATACAATAGATAATACTATTCAAGAAGTTCAATATAAAAATTTACAATTAAAGTCTATTGTAAAAAGTATATCACATGGTATTTTAGCTATTGATATAAATGGAAATGTTTTATTGATAAATGAAGAAGGTAAAAAAATAATAAAAAGTGATGGAAGTGAAATTATAGAAGGTAAGAACATACATCACGTTATAAAAGATTATAAAATATTAAATGAAATTTCTAAATTTATAGGATCAAAGAAAACTGAGATGAAAGAAATTACAAATGATGAAGATATAGTGTATAATATAAAACTAGATCCAATATATCTTCAAAGTAGTAATAATGTAATAATTGGTTCTATAATAAACATAGAAAATATAACTGAAAGAGTAAAATTAGAAAACATGAGAAGTGATTTCGTTGCAAATGTAACTCATGAACTAAAAACACCACTTACATCTATAAGTGGATTTGTAGAAACTCTTAGAATAAATGAAAATATAGATAAAAAAATGAGAGATAGGTTTTTAGGAATAATTGAAACTGAATCGGATAGATTGAAAAGACTGATAGATGATATATTGCTTCTTTCGTTTATAGAAAATAAAGATACTATAGCATTTGAAAAAATAGATATACTTAATATATTTAAAGAAGTGTATGAGTTAACTATTAATTCTGCTAAATCAAAAAATATTGAATTAAAATATAAATTTGATGATGATAATATTTTAATTAATTCTAACCGTGATTATATAAAGCAGATATTTTTAAATTTAATAGATAATGCTATAAAGTACACTCCGGATGGAGGGTTTGTAGAAACAGATGTATATGAAAATGAAGATGAAATATACATAAAAGTTGCAGATAATGGAATTGGTATATCAAAAGAAGATAAAGATAGAATATTTGAAAGATTTTATAGAGTAGATAAGGCAAGGAGTAAAGATGTAGGAGGTACAGGTTTAGGCCTTGCCATAGTAAAACATATTATTAAGTCTTTAAACGGAACCATAAGTATAAAAAGTGAATTAAATGTAGGGACTGAATTTACAGTTACTATACCTAAAAAAAATTTCCTTAATTAAGGAAATTTTTTTTGTGTTTTTGCACACAATAAATGTAGTGAAAATCAAAGGAGGAAAATATATGGATGATGCTACATTATTTAGACGTGCATTTGGGGTAGCTATAGTTTTAGGTGTTATATCCAGACTTATAGTATTAAGAATAATAAACAAGCAACAACCTACGCTACCACAAGATTATATAGAGCAACTTATATTATCATTTATTGCATCTTCACTTGGAGCGATAGCCTTACCTGCGTTATTAGATAAAGAATTTGCAGCACTTACTTTTTTAGCAGTAGGAATACAACAATTCCAAGAAGTAGCCAGTGAAGAAGAAATAACATTAACAAATCTAGAATCAGATGAGTTAGTTAAAAAAGGTAAAACCTATGTTAGTGACATAGCGAAAAGTTATGAAGTTAGAAATTATTTAAGTATATTTTCATCATTAGCTGCTTCAATAGCTTTCATAACAACATTTAACACATTTGGAGTTAATTTTATAATGTGTACTATATCATCAATCATAGCAGCTGCTATAGTAGGATATATATTTAAAAAAATATTATCTAACAAAAGTTTAGAGGATATTGTTGATGTAGAAGTAGTGCCTATAGAGTTTGATGGACCATTACTAAAAGTAGGTGGTGTGGTTTTAACTAATATAGGACTAGAATCTTCGAAACAGAAATATTTGGAAAAGGGTATAGGCCTTAAAGTTATCCCAAAGGATATGGTTTCAGCAGGGATAATAGGTGATCCAGCTCAGCAACAAGTTATGCTTCATAATGTATACATACATATGGGAATAGACAGAGATGTTGATGAACCTGAGTTTGTACCTATAGCAAGAACGAACCCTAAAGATAAATCTGTAAATTTTGGATATATACCACTTGTTGAAGATAAAGATTTAACAGTAGAAGCTATAAAAAGTACACCTATATTAGATAGCTCAAAAGGAAATAACAATGCATATAGGAAGAGAAATAAAAATAAATAATCTCAAGGGGTGAGTAAATGAAAAGTATATTCATAATTGGTATAGTTATTGGGATTGTTTCTAGATTAATAACACTAAAAACAGATAGGAAGCAATATCCAACAGAGCCCAATATGTTAGTATCACAAATTGTATTAGCTATTATAGGATCTGCACTAGGAGCAATGCTAGTTCCTGCTTTAATTAAAAAGTCATACACATCTATTACATTTTTATCATTAGCAGCAAGTCAATTTAGACAAGTTAGACATAGCAAAAGACAATCTTTAATTGATATGGAAGAATCACTTTTAGTAAAAAGGGGTGCTGGATTTATAGAAGAAATATCCTTAACATATGAAGTTAGAAGTTATACATGTATACTTACAGCTTTAGCAACATCATCAGTATATCACTTATGTGAAACAGAACTTTATATAGGGGAATTTGGAAGTGTTTTTTTAGGATCTTGTGCAGGGATAGGATTAGCACTTATATTTAAAAAATTTTTTGTAAGGGAAAGTATAGGTTCTATAGCTGAAGTTATTCCTGCAAAAATATCTTTTGATGGACCACTATTAAAGGTAAATGATGTTGTAATTTCTAATATAGGTTTAGAGTCTTCAAGACAAAGGTATCTAGAGTATGGACTAGCTGTAGAAATAATACCTAAAGATGATAATTATATAAATAGTGGGATAATACTAAATCAAGGTCAAAGACAAACTATAGCTAATATAGCATATTCTAGACTAGGAATTATGAGAACTCCTGATGAACCAGATTTTATACCACTTTTAAGAAGAAATCCAAAAAATGAAAGCTTAGTAATGCCATATATACCTATTGAAAAAGATATAAATAAGTTAATAGCAGCAGTAAAAAGTACGCCTATTATTGAAAGTGCTAGAGGTAACAACTGGGCATTAAAGAGATTTAATACAAAACAACAAAAAGGAGTGTAGAATATGAATATAGGTATAACTGATGCAACATTAGCTATTGTTACTACAAATAAAGAAATGAAATCAGCTAATATTCCTGTTTTTTATGCAGAAGATGAAAAAGAACTCCAAGAAAGAGGATTAATAATATCTAAAACTATGGGAGGAATGGTGCACGATGTGCTTCATGGAACTCTGATAATAGTAAGGCATTAAAGGTACCTTTAAAGGTACCTTTTTATTGACTATTTTAAAGTAAACATGGTAATATAATGTGATGTACTTATAAAGGAAAAGTGGTGAAATTTATGGAAGTCAATGTAAAAAATACAAATAATATAATCAGCAAAGTATATAAAGATAGCATCGCTTGGGAACTAGGCATAGAAGTTGGAGACTTACTAATTTCTATAAATGATCAACTTATACATGATATAATAGAATATAGATTCTTAATAAGTGATGAATACTTAGAAGTAGAAATAAAAAAGAAAAATAATGAAATATATGTATATGAAATAGAAAAAGATTATGATGAAGATTTAGGAATTGAATTTACAAATCCTATAATAGACAAAGCTAAAAGTTGTAGAAATAAATGTGTATTTTGCTTTATAGATCAATTGCCAAAAGGTATGAGAGAGACACTTTATTTCAAAGATGATGATTCAAGACTGTCGTTTTTACAAGGAAACTTTGTAACTCTTACAAATATGAGTGAAGAAGATATAAACAACATAATTAAATATAGAATAAGTCCTATAAATATATCTGTTCATACTACAAATCCAGAACTTAGACAAAAAATGATTAAAAATAAGTTTGCTGGTAAGTTATACGAAATAATGAAGAGATTAGCTGATGCGCAGATACAGATGAACTGTCAGATTGTTTTATGCCCAGGGTATAATGATAAAGAAGAGCTAGAAAGAACAGTGTCTGATTTAACAAAATTATATCCATATGTAAATAGTGCAGCTGCAGTTCCAGTAGGAATAACTAAGCATAGAGATCATTTGCCAAATTTAGAAATATTTAATGAACAAACAGCTGGAGAAACTATAGCGTTAGTTCATAAATTACAAGAAAAATATTTAAAGCAATTGGGAACTAGGTTTATATTTTTATCTGATGAGTTTTATATAATGGCAAATAAAAAATTACTAGATTATGATGAATATGAAGGATTTATACAGTTTGAAAATGGAGTGGGTATGATAAGTAAACTAGAAAGAGAAATAAAAGATTACCTAGAAACTATTTCAAATGAAAAAATTAACTCTAAAAAGAAAATATCTATTGCTACCGGACATTCTGCATACGAGTTTATAAAAGATATATCAAATTGCATAATGAAAAAGTGTCCAGGAGTAGAAATAGAAGTTTATAAGATAATAAATAATTTCTTCGGAGAAACTATAACTGTATCTGGGCTTATAACAGCTACAGACATAATAGGGCAGTTAAAAGATAAGGATTTAGGACGAACTTTATATATACCAAGAAGTATGTTAAAAGCAGATGAAGAAATATTTTTAGACAATATTACATTAGAAGAATTACAAAAAATTATGAAGATGGAAGTTGTGCCTTGCTTAAATGAAGGTAAAGACTTTATTGATAAGATTTTGAAATAAAAAAGGAGGTTATTATGAACGATAATAGACCAGTAGTTGCAGTAGTTGGAAGACCTAATGTTGGAAAATCAACTTTATTTAATAAGTTAGCAGGAAAAAGAATTTCAATAGTTGAGGATACTCCAGGAGTAACAAGAGATAGAATTTTTACAGAAGTAGAATGGTTAAATAAATATTTTACACTTGTAGACACTGGGGGGATAGAACCTAATAGCGATGATATAATATTATCTCAAATGAGAAATCAAGCTATGCTTGCTATGGATATGGCTCACGTTATAATGTTTGTTGTTGATGGTAAAGCAGGTCTTACAGCAGCAGATAAAGAAGTAGCACAAATGCTTAGAAAAACTAAGACACCTGTAATATTAGTAGTAAACAAAATAGATAGTCAAAGTCAATTTGATAATGTATATGATTTTTATGAATTAGGATTAGGAGTACCATTTGGAATATCTAGTGCAAATAGTATGGGTCTTGGAGACTTACTTGATGAAGTAGTAGCTAATTTCCCAGAAGGATTAGACACAGAGTATGACGAAGATATAATAAGAGTTGCTATAACAGGTAAGCCTAATGCAGGGAAATCCTCTATATTAAACAATATGCTAGGAGAAGAAAGAGTTATAGTAAGTCCTATAGCAGGAACCACTAGAGATGCTATAGATACTTATTTAGAAAAAGGAGATAATAAGTTCCTTTTAATAGATACAGCAGGACTTAGAAGAAAAAGTAAGATATATGAAAATGTAGAAAAATACAGTGTAATAAGAGCTATGAGTGCTGTTGATAGAGCTGATGTAGTACTTATTGTAATTGATGCAGAACAAGGTGTAACAGAGCAAGATACAAAGGTAGCAGGTATTGCCCATGATGAAGGTAAAGCTTGTTTATTTGTAATAAATAAATGGGATCTAATAGAAAAAAATGATAAAACTATGAGTTTATATACGAAAAATATAAGAGAAAAATTCCCGTTTATGGCTTATGCGCCAATAGTATTCGTATCTGCAAAAACAAATCAAAGAATGAATAAAATATTAGAAACAGTAACTTATATAGCTGAAGAACATGCTAAGAGAGTTCCAACATCAACATTAAATGATGTAATAGGTGAAGCAGTGCTTCTTAACCAACCACCGTCTGATAAAGGTAAGAGACTTAAGATATACTATGGATCTCAAACAGGAACACAACCACCTAAGTTTACATTATTTATAAATGATAAACAACTTACTCACTTCTCATATCAAAGATATCTTGAAAATAAGATAAGAGAGAACTTTGGATTTGAGGGTACACCTGTATGGTTTGACTATAGAGAGAAAAGAAAATAGGTATTAGGGGGGAAGAAATGATTAATTACCTAATTATTATTTTAATAGCGTACTTTATAGGAAGTATATCCACATCATATATAATAGCTAAAAAAATGATGGGAGTAGACATAAGAACTCAAGGTTCAGGAAATGCAGGATCGACAAATGTACTTAGAACATTAGGTAAAAAAGCTGGAATAATGACATTTGTAGGAGATTTGTTAAAAGGTGTAATAGCAGTATTAATAGCAAAATTGATAGCTACTATAGCTCATATAGATATGATAAATGCTTCGTATGTAGCTGTTGTATTTGTAGTAATAGGGCATAACTGGCCTATATTTATAGGATTTAGAGGAGGTAAAGGAGTCGCTACATCTTTAGGAGCTATGATAGCTGTAAATCCTATAATAGCATTAAGTTGTTTTGCCTTTTTTATACTGATTGTATATGCGACAAAATATGTTTCTCTAGGATCTGTAGTTGGCATATCCACATCTCCTATAATAATGCTTTTTATAGGAAATTATAAAGGATTAGTGGTTACTTTATTTTTATCAGCATTAGCAATATTTAAACATAGAGAAAATATAAAGCGATTATTAAATGGAACAGAAAGAAAACTAGGAGAAAAAAAATAATACTTTAAGTATATTTAGGTGGTGTTTATATGGAAAAAATTTGTGTATTAGGAGCTGGAAGTTGGGGAACAGCATTAGCTCTAGTAGTAGCAAAAAAAGGATACGATGTATCTATATGGACTTTAAATGAAGATCAATGCAATAGAATAAATGGAACTAGAGAAAATAGAGACTATCTTCCAGATGTAAACATACCCACAAATATTAAAGTTACAACCAATATAGAAGAATCGGTAATAGGTAGTTCTATGATAGTTTTAGCTGTTCCTTCGCAAGCTATAAGAAGCATTTGTAAGCAAATTAAACCGTTTGTAAAAAATAATCAAATATTAATTGATGTTGCAAAAGGTTTGGAAAAAGGAAGCGGATTAAGACTATCAGAAGTGTGTGAACAAGAAATTCCAGAGTGTGAATATGTTGTTCTTTCTGGGCCATCTCATGCAGAAGAAGTTTCAAGAGATATACCTACAACTGTAGTTGTAGCATCAGAAAACTTAAGAACTGCTGAAAAAGTTCAAGATACATTCATGAGTCCTAAATTTAGAGTATATACAAATCCAGATGTAGTTGGAGTTGAATTAGGTGGAGCGTTGAAAAATATAATTGCATTTGGAGCAGGTATATGTGATGGATTAGGTTATGGGGATAATGCTAAAGCAGCTCTTATGACTAGAGGTATAAGAGAAATAAGCAGATTAGGAGTTGCTATGGGAGCTAAAATACCTACTTTTTCTGGATTATCAGGAATAGGAGATTTAATTGTTACATGTACAAGTATGCATAGTAGAAATAGAAGAGCAGGTATACTTATAGGGCAAGGAAAAAGCTTAGAAGAAACTTTAAAAGAAGTTAAAATGGTAGTAGAAGGAATAACAGCAACTGAAGTTGCGTATGAGGTATCTAAAAACTTAAATATAGAAATGCCTATAACTAATGCTATTTACTCAGTTCTTCACAATGGATCTAACCCAGATAAAGTTGTAGATGAGTTAATGATGAGAAATAAAACTCATGAAGTTGAAGAGGTAGTAAAAGAAAACTAGATTTTAAATCTAGTTTTTTTTTATTTTTGTAATATTAACCTGCATATTAAAATATACTTTATTAAGAATTTGTATGCAGGAGGGTTATAGATGAATAATATATATGAGGACATAGCAAGAAGAACTCAAGGGGATATATATGTAGGTGTAGTGGGGCCTGTTAGAACAGGAAAATCTACATTTATAAGAAAATTCATGGAATTATTAGTATTACCTAATATAGAAAATGAATTTAAAAGAGAAAGAACACAAGATGAAATACCTCAAAGTGGTTCAGGAAAAACTATTATGACAGTTGAACCAAAATTCGTTCCAGCTGATGGGGTAGAGATAAAGATTAAAGAAAATGTTTCGATGAAAGTTAGAATGGTTGATTGTGTTGGGTACATAGTTGATGGAGTTTTAGGTCATGAAGAGGATGGTAAACAAAGATTAGTTTCTACACCATGGTCTAATGAAGCTATGACCTTTGAAAAGGCAGCAGAAATAGGTACTAAGAAGGTTATAAGAGATCACTCAACAATAGGTATAGTGATGACTACAGATGGAAGCATTACTGAAATAGATAGAAACTCATACTCAATACCTGAAGAAAGAGTAATAAATGAGTTAAAAGAACTTAAAAAACCATTTGTAATAGTATTAAATACATTAGATCCATATGCTGAGTCAACTTTAGAATTAAAAAGAGAATTAGAAGAAAAATATGATAAGCCTGTAATACCATTAAATGTTCTAGCTATGGATGAAGAAGATATAGAAGAAGTTATGGAAAATGTATTATATGATTTCCCTATAAATGAAATAAATATAAACTTCCCTAAATGGATAGAAGGTTTGGAAAAAAATCATTGGATAAAAAATAATATAATATGTGCAATAAAAGATAGTATAGACGAAGTTGGAGTTATAAGAGATGTAAACACTGTAATAGATGGATTTGAAAACTTAGATTTCTTAGATGAAACTCAGGTTGACAATGTAGAATTAGGAGAAGGAATAATAAGTATAAATCTAGGAACTAAAAAAGATTTATTCTACAATGTTTTAGAAGAAAAGAGTGGGTTTAAAATAGATGGTGAATATGAACTATTAAACCTAGTAACTAGATTATCTAAAGTTAACACAGAATATGAAAAGGTTGAGGAAGCATTAAATGATGTAAGAGAAAAAGGTTATGGATTAGTAGCACCTACCATAGATGAACTTACTTTAGATGTTCCAGAAATAGTTAAACAAGGGAAACAATACGGAGTTAGATTAAGAGCGAAAGCAGGATCTATCCATATGATCAAAGCAGATATATCAACTGAAATTTCTCCGGGTGTAGGAACAGAGCAACAAGGTAAAGAAATGTTAGAAAGCTTGCTTAAAGGGTTTGAAGAGAATCCAAATGAAATATGGGAATACAATATGTTTGGTAAATCATTACACGATTTAGTAAAAGACCAACTACAAAGCAAACTATATATGATGCCAGATGATGTAAGAGTTAAGATACAAAAAACTTTACAAAAAATAATAAATGATGGTTGTTCAAATATAATAACTATTATCTTATAAATTAAAAGGTACATACGTATGTATGTACCTTTTAATTTTTTGTGAAAAATTATTATATAAAGACTTGACCAAAGTATATAAATATATTATCATAATTTTAAGAATTATCTGAAAAATGAAAGGAGATGACAGGATGGAATTTATAGTTTTTAAATTGAATGAGATAATATGGAGCTCGTGGTTGGTTGGGCTATGTTTGGTAGCAGGGTTATACTTTTCATTTAGAACAAGATTTTCTCAAATTAGAAATATTAAAGAAATGGGAATATTATTATTTAAAGGAGAGACATCGGAGCAAGGTATATCATCGTTTCAAGCATTATGTACATCCTTAGCAGGTCGTATAGGTACTGGAAATATAGCTGGGGTTGCAACGGCAATAGCTTTAGGAGGACCGGGAGCTATATTTTGGATGTGGGCTATAGCTTTTCTTGGAGCTGGATCTGCATTTGCAGAATCAACACTATCTCAAGTTTATAAAGAAGAATATAAAGGGCAATATAGAGGAGGCCCTGCTTATTATATAGAAAAAGGATTGGGTATGAAATGGTATGGTATATTGTTTGCAATAGTTACTCTTATTGCAATGGGGTTCTTTTTACCAGGAGTACAATCAAACTCAATTGCTAGTGGAATAAATAATGCATTTGGAGTATCAAAAAATTTTATAGCTTTAATATTAATGGCTGCACTTGGAATTATAATTTTTGGAGGAATAAAAAGAATTAGTTCGGCTGCTGAAAAAATAGTTCCCTTTATGGGATTGGTATATATACTTATGGCTCTAATTATAATAATTTTAAATATAAATCAAGTTCCTATGATAATTACAACTATATTTAAATCTGCATTTGGGTTTGAACAAGCTTTTGCAGGTATATTAGGGTCAACCATAGCTATAGGGGTTAAAAGAGGTGTTTATTCAAATGAAGCAGGTCAAGGAACAGGGCCTCATGCATCAGCGGCAGCAGAGGTAAATCATCCTGCTAAGCAAGGGCTTGTTCAAGCATTTTCTGTATATGTAGATACACTATTTGTCTGCTCAGCTACAGCATTTATGATACTTATAACTGGAACGTACAATGTAGAAAATGGTGTAGGTGGATATTTAATTGAAAATCTTCCAGGTGTTGAAATAGGACCTATGTATACTCAGGCAGCGGTAGATAAATTTGTACCTGGATTTGGGTCTGCATTTGTAGCAATAGCCTTACTATTTTTTGCATTCACAACTATAATGGCATATTACTATATAGCAGAAGTGAATTTGGTTTATTTGAATAAAAAAATATTTAGTAAACACAGCGGAAATGGAGAAAAAATATTTATAAATATACTAAGAGTATTTATGTTGTTTTCAGTTGGAAATGGATGTATGAAGACTGCTAGTCTTGCATGGACATTAGGAGATATAGGTGTTGGGGCTATGGCATGGTTAAATATAATAGCAATATTACTTTTAAGTAATACTGCTATAAAATGCTTAAAAGACTATGAATATCAGAAAAAAATTGGAATACCTAGGAGTGAGATAATATTTGATCCAATAAAATTAGGTATAAAAAATGCTGATTTTTGGATAGAGAAAAAAACTAAAAATACAAATTAGAAAATATAAAAGGGCTTACTTTATGTAGCCCTTTTTAAGTTAATAAAAATAGTAAGAAGGAGTTGTATTTATATTGAAGAAATAAATATAATATTATACTTATTTTTAGGGGGATATATATTGAAAAAATTAAAAATTAATTATACTAAGATAATTTTACTATTTATATGTATTTATATATTATCTAATATATTAGGAGGTATAATTAAAAAAAATACAAATACTTTAGTTTTAGAGAATAAAGTCGTAAAAGAGAGTTTTAAGAAAAAAGGATTAATAATAAGGGATGAATATTTATTAGAAAGTAGTATGAGTGGAAGTGTAAAATATTGTGTAAAAGAAGGAAGTAAAATAAAAAAAGATGAGGATGTAGCATATATTTATAATGACAATATAGATGATAAAACGGTAAATACACTAAATGAACTAAAAAAGGATATATCTAATATAGAATGTGGAAATACAAAGATAGTAAAATCAGATATAAAAAATATAAATGAGAGTATAAAAAAATACAGTTCAAACATACAGAATAATTTATTATCTAAAAATATAAATGTAGATAATGATTTAAAGAAATTATCAAAACTTATATATGATAAAAATGAAATAATAGGTAGTGATTTAAATAGTAAAACATTAGAAGGTAAAGAGAATGAGGCAAAAAAAGTTTCTAATTTAATTGAAGACAATTCTCAATTGTTTAAAGCTAAAAACTCAGGCGTTGTTTCATATAAATTTGATAATAATGAAAAAAAATTAAATATAGAGAGTATTGGAGATATTAAAAAATCAGATATAGAAGATACAAATGAAGAATATATAGACATAAAAAAAGATAAAGAGGTAAAAAAAGGAGAACCTGTTGCTAGGGTAGTAAATAACTTAAAGCAATATGTAGCTATAAGTTGTAATGAAAAAGAAGTAAAAAAATTAAATTTAGGACAAAAAATTATTCTATCTAGTGACGTTGAAAAAATAAATGCAAATGTATATGATATATATAAAGATAGAAATGACTATATAGTTATATTGGCTATAAGTGAACAAAATGTACAAATTTACGATACAAGAGTTAAAGAATTTGATATAATATATAAATCAATCGAAGGCTTACAAGTTCCTAAAGATGCATTAGTAGAAGTAGATGGCAAAAAAGGTGTATATGCAATATCAGAAACTGGGGAAGAGAAATTTGTAGAATTAAAAGGAACTTTTTATGAGAGTGAAGAATATATAGTTATTGATTGTTATAAAAATCGTGTAAATGGAATAAAGACTATAAATATTTATGATGAAGTGATATTAAATCCAAAAGGGAAAAAAATTAGCAAAAGCAGGTGATAAAATGAGCTCTATAAAATCTAATATAAGCAATATAGAAAAAAAAATTAATGATTATTGTAAAGTTTCCGATAGGAATAAGAAAGATGTTAAACTTATAGCTGTAACAAAAACAGTAGATGTAGACGCTGTTAATGAAGCTATAGAATATGGAATAACTGATGTAGGAGAGAATAAGCCACAAGAACTGGCTAGAAAGTATGAAATAATAGGAGATAGAGTGAAATGGCACCTTATTGGAAGTTTGCAAACTAATAAAGTAAAATATATAATTGATAAAGTACATATGATACATTCTATAGACAGATTATCATTATGTGATGAAATTCAAAAGAGAGCAAATAGTATAGACAAGCAAATAAATTGTTTAGTTCAAGTAAATATATCAAAAGAAGAAAGTAAACACGGCATACTTGAGGAAGATACTATTGATTTTATAAAAACTATATCAAATAATTATCCAAATATAAAAGTTAAAGGACTTATGACTATGGCTCCTAGTACAGCTGATGAAAGTTTAATAAGATTTGTATTTAAGGGACTAAGGGATTTAGCTAATAAAGTAGACAATGAAAAAATAAACAATGTGTCTATGGAAGAACTATCTATGGGAATGAGTAATGACTTTGGAATAGCTATTGAAGAAGGAGCTACATTTGTTAGAGTTGGAACTTCAATATTTGGACAAAGAAACTATAATAAAAAATAATGAATATATATAATGGAGGATGTTAATAATGGGAAATGGTTTCATAGGTAAAATAAAAGATTGGATGACAGATGAAGTAGAAGATGATTTTATGGATGATGAAGTAGAGGAAATTGAAGAAGATGTAGAGATGTCAGAAGATTTAAGTGGTGGAATGGGAACTATGGCTCAGTCTAAAAGCAATAAAATAGTAAATATACATACAGCCGGACAAATGAAAGTTGTAATAGTAGAGCCTAAAAAATACGAAGAAGTTACATCTATAGCTGATCAATTAAAGCAAAGAAGAGCTGTAATAGTTAATTTAGAAAATTTAGATGATTCTGTTACTCGTAAATCTATATTTGACTTTATGAATGGTGCTGTATATGTATTAGATGGAAGTATCCAAAAGGTGTCTAAGGCAATATTTATATTAGCACCTAACAATGTAGACATAGATGCTAATATGAAAAAAGAGTTAGAAAGCAAGGCTTTTTTCCCGTGGCAAAATAAATAAAAAGGAGTAAGATTTCAAATGATAGAACACTCTTTACTAGTTTTAACAAATGTTATTCAATATGCAATTATAATAAGAGCATTAATGTCATGGATTCCAGGTGCTACACAATCAAAAATCTATGATATGATAGGTATGTTAACAGAACCTATAGAAGGTCCTATAAGAAATTTTATGTTTAGATACATTGAAGGACCGATAGATTTTTCGCCAATAATTGCACTATTTGTACTTCAATTTGTAAGGATTTTAATAATAAATATATTTTAAAATATCAAAGTAGGTTTAATTATGGACAAGATATATCTAACAAATCACATTAAAGATATAGAATTAAAAAATAAAATATTTAAGGTCATAGATAAAACATACTCATGTATTAAAAGTTATGATATTAAGTATACAGATTTTCTAAACCCTTATGAAATAAAAAATTCTATAGCGATATTAAATAGATTCGATGACATAAAATATAAAGTGTATGGAGGCTTTAAAGAAGCTGAAAGAAGTGCTTTATCTATATTTCCATATTATATGGAATATGAAGATATACAATCACCTATAAAAGTATTACAAATAGAGGGGAATTTTAAGTTTAAAGAAATAAAGCATAAAGATTATTTAGGATCTTTACTTAGTTTAGGTATAAAAAGAGAAAAAATAGGAGATATAAATATACATGATAACTTTTGTCAGGTTATTATAAGTAGAGATATCTCAGATTTTATAATTATGAATTTAGAAAAAGTTGCTAGAAATAATGTTAAGGTAAAAGAAATTTCTGAAAATGATGTAGTCTATTCTGAGCCTAAATACAAAGAAATATCCTTAACAGTATCATCGCAAAGGTTGGATTGTCTAATAAGTGGAATATACAATATTTCTAGACAAGAAAGTTTAAAGCTTATAAATGCAGAAAAAGTTTTTGTGGATTATGAGAAAATAATATCTACATCAAAAATAATAGAACGGGAATCTCTTATATCTGTAAGAGGTAAAGGAAGAGTAATAATAGCCGATATAGGTAATATAAGTAAAAAAGGTAAAATAAAAGTAAAAGCAAAATTAATGGTATAGGGAGGGGAATACATGTTAACTCCAGTGGAAATTGAAAACAAAGAGTTTAAAAAAGGTATAAGAGGATATAGAGAAGATGAGGTAGATGAATTTTTAGATTTAGTCAAAGAAGATTTTGAAAATATATATAGAGAGAACTTAGAGCTAAAAGATAAAGTAAGAATGTATCAAGAACAAATTAGTAAATTTGAAAATATAGAAGAAACATTAAAGGCAACACTTATAACAGCTCAAACTGCAGCTGAAGATACATGTAGCGCTGCTAATAAAAAGGCTAAAATAATAGTTGAAGAAGCGGAGCTTAGATCAAGACAAATAATAGGACAAGCTAACAATAGAGTTATTGAAATTAGAAAAGAATACGATACAATAGTTAAAGAGTTTAAGATATTTAGAAATAAATTTAAATCTTTACTAGAAGATGAGATTAGAAGTGTTGATGATATATTTTCAGATATAGATGAAAATGGAGTTAAACGAATTGAGGAACTTCAAAAAGAATTATCTGATGCTTTAGAGTAAAAATATATTGACTATTTGGACAATTTATTATAAAATTTCATACATATAAACTAATATTATGTTAAATGCTATGATGGAGAGAGTAGTTTTTAGATAATTTTACAGAGAGTTGGGGGAAGCTGAGAACCAATAAATTTATAAAAATGAAAATCACTCCTAAGCTGCAGGCTGAACGATTAATCTATTAAGCTGTGCCGGTTAAATACCGTTATATTGAAAGAGTGTTATAAATGTATAAATTACGTACATTTGTAAAATTAGGGTGGTAACGCGAGTAACAACTCGTCCCTTTCCAGGGACGGGTTTTTTTGTGTAAAAAAAATAAATTAAAGGAAGGTGGATTATAATGACTAAATTTAAATCATTAGTAGATTCTTCTGTAAAAGAAGCTGAAGCTAAAGTATCTGATTACTGGAATGACATAAATATGCTAGAAAAAACTTTAGAAAAAGGAAAAGATGATCCAAGTTTCGTATTCTATGAAGGGCCTCCAACTGCAAATGGAAACCCAGGAATACACCATGTTATAGCTAGAACTTTAAAAGACTCTGTTTGTAGATATAAAACTATGAACGGATATCAAGTAAAAAGAAAAGCTGGATGGGATACGCACGGATTACCAGTAGAAATACAAGTAGAAAAAGAATTAGGTTTATCAGATAAACAACAAATAGAAGCTTATGGACTAGATAAGTTTAACCAAAAGTGTAGAGAGTCTGTTTTCACATTTGAAAAACAATGGAGAGACATGACTGAAAGAATGGCTTATGAAATAGATTTAGACAACCCTTATATAACTTTAGATAATAACTATATAGAATCTGTATGGTGGATACTAGATAAGTTTAATAAAGAAGGATATGTATATGAAGGTCATAAAATACTTCCATATTGTCCAAGATGTGGGACAGGTCTTGCATCACATGAGGTTGCACAAGGATACAAAGAAATAAAAAATAATACAGTAATAGCTAAGTTTAAGAGAAAAGATGCTAATGAGTATTTCTTAGCATGGACAACAACTCCTTGGACATTACCATCAAATGTTGCATTAACAGTAGGGCCTGAAATAGATTATATAAAAGTTAAGCAAAATGATGAAGTTTACTATGTTGCTAAAGCTTTAGCTAATAAAGTTTTAGGAGAAGACTATGAAGTTATAGAAGAGTTAAAAGGTAAAGATTTAGAGTATGTTGAATATGAACAATTAATGCCTTTTGTTGAAGCTGATAAAAAAGCATTTTTCATAACTTTAGGGGATTACGTAACAACTGAAGATGGTACAGGTATAGTTCATACAGCTCCTGCATTTGGAGAAGATGACTACAATTTAGGTAGAAAATACGACTTACCAGTATTACAACCAGTTTGTGAATCAGGTAAATTTACAACTACTCCATGGAAAGGTAAGTTTGTAATGGAAGATGGAGTAGATGTTGAGATAATAAAATGGCTACACGGAGAAAATAAATTATTCAGTAAAGAAAAAGTAGCACATAACTATCCTCATTGTTGGAGATGTCAAACTCCACTTTTATACTATGCAAAACCAAGCTGGTATATAGAAATGACTAAGTTAAAAGATAAGTTAATAGAAAATAATAACGGAGTTGAGTGGTATCCAAACTTTGTAGGAGAAGGAAGATTTGGAAACTGGTTAGAAAACTTAAATGACTGGGCGATATCTAGAAGTAGATATTGGGGAACACCACTTAATGTATGGAAGTGTGAATGTGGACATAAAGAATCTGTAGGTTCTAGAAAAGAATTAGCTGAGAAAGCTATAGAAAATATAGATGCAGAAACTGTAGAGTTACACAGACCATATGTAGACGATATACACTTTAAGTGTGAAAAATGTGGTGGAACTATGAATAGAGTAACCGAGGTTATAGACTGTTGGTTTGATAGTGGATCTATGCCATTTGCACAACATCACTACCCGTTTGAAAATAAAGAAAACTTTGATGAATTATTCCCAGCAGATTTTATCTGTGAAGGGATAGACCAAACAAGAGGATGGTTCTATTCATTACTTGCTATATCTACTTTTGTTACAGGTAAAGCTCCATACAAGAGAGTTTTAGTTAATGATTTAGTTTTAGATAAAGAAGGTAAGAAAATGAGTAAATCAAGAGGGAACACAGTAAATCCTTTTGAATTATTTGATCAATATGGTGCAGATGCCCTAAGATGGTATTTACTATACGTATCTCCACCATGGACTCCAACAAGATTTGATGTTGATGGATTAAAAGAAGTTCAAAGTAAGTTCTTAGGAACTATGAAAAATGTATATAACTTCTTTACATTATATGCAAATACAGATAATATAAATCCAGGCGATTTCTTTGTTGAATATAAAGATAGACCAGAACTTGATAGATGGATATTATCTAAATTTAACAATTTAAAGAAAGAAGTAGAAGAAAACTTAGAAATATTTGAATTAAACAAAACTGTTAGAATGATACAAGAATTTATAAATGAAGATTTATCTAACTGGTATATAAGACGTTCAAGAAGAAGATTCTGGGCTACTGAATTAACTGAAGATAAAAAATCAGTATATAATACAACTTATGAAATATTAACAGAACTTTGCAAGTTAATAGCACCATTTACACCATTTATATCAGAAGAAATATATAGAAACTTAACTAATGAAGATTCAGTTCATTTAGCAACGTATCCAAAAGCTAATTTAGATTTAATAGATATAAATCTAGAAGAAAAAATGGACTTAGTTAAGAACTTAGTTACATTAGGTAGAGCATCTAGAGAAGCTACAAGAATAAAAGTTCGTCAACCAATACAAAAAGTATTAGTAGATGGAAAATATGAAGATAGTATAAGTGACGTTGTAGACTTAATAAAAGAAGAACTTAATGTTAAGGAAGTTGTATTTGCTAAAGATTTAAGTGAATATATGAACTTTACATTAAAGCCAAACTTTAAAGTTTTAGGGCCTGTACTTGGACCTAAAATGAAATTCTTTGCAGGGGCATTAAATAAGCTTGATGCAAGTGAAGTTGTTCCTAAGATAGAATCTGGAGAGTCTATAGCTGTAGAGATAGATTCTGAAGAGTTTAAGTTTAACAAAGAACACGTACTAGTTAATATATCAGCTAAAGAAGGATTTAATGTTACTATGGAAAATAATCTATTTGTAATATTAGATACAACTTTAAATGAAAGTTTAATAAATGAAGGATATGCAAGAGAATTTATATCTAAAGTACAACAATTAAGAAAATCTAATGATTTTGATGTTTTAGATAACATAGATATAGATTATTGTTCAGATGACGAAATAGCTAATGCTATAAATGAATACTCTGGATATATAAAAACAGAAACTTTAGCTTTAAATATAAACAGAGTTGATGATGAAAGTATGGAAAAACATAACTTAAATGATCATATGACAGGTATAAAAGTTACAAGAAAATAGTTAAATGTAAATAAGCTTTCTATAAATAGTATAAAGCTTCAGATAAATATTATAGTTTTGCTCCAAAAAGCTTAAAAGATGCTTTTAAATGTCGCTAAAACTATAATATTTATCCTTGCTATCTATTTAATAGATAGCTTATTTTTTGTGGGAATTAGAAGGAAGAAAAAAATATGTAGTTTAAATGGTTGACTTTTTGAAAATTAAAACATATTATATAAATAAAAAATATAAATATCCAATGAAGAGGATTAGTAGTTAAAATGATTATTTAATACAGAGAATTGAGGAAGCTGAGAGCTCAATATAAATAAATTTAATGAATGGACCTTGGAGGAATTAGGTGAAATTTAAAATTAAAGAGTAGCTGATATCGTGACTGCACGTTATAGCAGAAATTATTAAGTGATATGCAAATAAGTGCATATAATTTAGGTGGTACCGCGGAAAATATATCCGTCCTATTTATTTAGGGCGGATTTTTTAATACTAAAAATTAAAGACTAATAACATATAGGAGGAATTTAGAAATGAACAAAATAGGAATAATAGGCGCAATGGATGAGGAAGTAGATATATTAAAAGATATAATGGATATAAAAGAAACTATAGAAAAAGCTAGCTTAAAATTTTATGTAGGAAAATTAGAAAACAAAGATATTGTTTTAGTTAGATGTGGAATAGGCAAAGTAAATGCTGCATTATGTGCTCAACTATTAATAAGTGAATTTAATGTAGATGCAGTAGTTAATACTGGTGTAGCAGGAGCATTAAATGAAGAACTAGATGTATATGATATAGTTATATCTACAGATGCAATACAACATGACTTTGATACTACTGTATTTGGAGACAAAAAAGGTATGATTCCAAGGATGGATAACTCAATATTTAAAGCAGATGAAAAATTAATAAATGCAGCTTATGAATCTTCAAAGGCAGAAGTTAAAACTCATAAAGTTTTAAAAGGTAGAGTTTTAAGTGGTGATATATTTATAAGTAGCAAAGAATTAAAGGATGAACTGATAAAAGAATTCAATGGGTACTGTGGAGAAATGGAAGGGGCTGCTATAGCACATGTATGTTATGTAAATCATACTCCATTTGTAGTTATAAGAGCTATGTCAGACAAAGCAGATGGAAGTGCTGATGTAACTTATGAAGAATTTGTAGGCCAAGCAGCTCATAATTCAAAGGATATAGTGCTTAGAATGTTAAAAAATTTATAGAAATATAGTGAAATATAGTGTAAGTAATTAGATGATATTAATAGTAGTTTAAATATACTTTTATAGTGCAGGAAATACTTGGAATACCTCGTATATAGTTGTTTTAATTATAGTATTTATAGTAAATTAAATATTATATAAAAACAGAATTATAGGAGTGTATATTAAACTATGGAAGTAGTAAAAGTAAAAACAGAAGATGGAAAGGAAAGATACTTTGTAGCAGATGATAATGGATTACCAATAGAGCCGATACTAAAGTTCATTAGATTTAAAGATAATACTAACTTTGCAAGAAATACTTTAAGAATGTACTGTCAACATCTAAAGCTATACTTTGAGTATCTACAACAAAGAGAGCTAGATTTTCAAAAAGTAACTATTGATGATTTAGCCTTATTTGTGAATTGGTTGCAAAATCCATATAAGAGCCTAAAGGTCATTCCTACACATCAAGTAGAAACAGCAAGAAGTCCAAGAACAGTAAATACTATAGTAAATACTGTATTAGCATTTTATAATTATATTTTAAGACACGAAGAATATAGTAATAATATTTCTGATAGACTAAAGAAGTTTGTGGCTACGCCAAGTAGAAACTTTAAAGGCTTCTTATATGGAATAGCACATGAACAAAAGAAAGTAACAAGCAACATATTAAAACTGAAAGTTCCTAAATCTAAGCCAAAGACATTATCTAAAGAAGAAATAGGAACACTTGTAAAAGTCTGTAACAACCTTAGAGATAAGTTTCTATTAACATTGTTATATGAAACGGGTATGAGAATAGGCGAAGCCTTATCTTTATGGATTGAAGACTTTGATATAAGTGATATGGTTATTGATTTAAAAGACCGAGGTGAACTTGAAAACAATGCTGAAATAAAAACAGTATCAAGTCCTCGAAGAATAGATATATCCCAAAATTTAGCAGATATATTTATGGAATATTTGGCAGAGTATCATACAGAAGAAGTTGAAACTAACCATATATTTATTAAGTTAAGTGGAAGTAAAAAATATAAACCTATGAATTATACTGATGTAGATAATTTATTTAGAACATTAAAGAAAAAGACAGATATCTATGTTACTCCACATATGTTTAGACATAGTTCATTAACATTATTGAGAATGGCTGGATGGAAACCTGAACTATTAAGAATAAGAGCAGGTCATAAAAACATTTATACTACTTTAAACACTTATATACACCCTTCTGACGAAGAAATTACGAGCGAGTTTAACAAAACTCAACCTAATTTAAATTTAGACATTTATAGTGAAGGGGATGAATAAAGTGAAAATTTTACAAGAAATAAAAAATAATCAGCAAAGTAAGTATGATGAGATAATAGAATATCTTAGTCAAGATAATGGATATTGGTTAGAAAATGATAAATGGGATTTAACAGAAACATTTTTTATTGGAAAAAGACAAAGACATTATAGATATTTAGATTTCTCAACATTTGAAAATGTTTATATCAAAAACGAAGTAAAATACTATCTAATTTATTCTTATAAGAATAAATTTTTAAAAGCAAGTTTAATTGGAGAAATAGGATATACACTAAAGAGATTAGGTACGTTTTTAGAGAATGAATCAACCTTACTAAACTTTGATAAAGATAAATTAATGAATAAATGGAAATTTTATCTTATAAATAATCAAATTAAATTAAATAGTCGATATTATAACTTTTTATCATCATTGTTAGTTTTTATAAAAGAATTTTATGATGATAGAGAAGAAACTGAAAAAGATATATGGTATGCAAAAAATATTCAAGGTGTAAAATTTAGTGCAAGTTCGGGTAAAGCAGGTAATAAATGCCTAAACTTCACTTTCATACCTGAGTATTATAAAGAACTTGTAAAAAAATATTTTAGAACTATAATTACAAAAAAGTCATTTAGTCATTGTTATAATATTTTGACTTATTTAAACTACTTCTTTAATTCATTTTATTCAAGGAAGTATACTGATGGTTTCTTAGAAAATTTATCAAGAGAAGATATTGAAAAATATATAGTTATTTTGATAGGTGAAAGAAATAAAAAATCAAAAGAAGAAACCAATAAATATAT